>NZ_JAQMTM010000076.1:0-114621 GCF_028331085.1 Anabaena sp. CS-542/02 | reverse complement strand
TAGTGTATCAAATATTTTTAGATCCCCCTAAATCCCCCTTGAGAAGGGGGACTTTGACTCTAGTTCCCCCCTTTTTAAGGGGGGTTAGGGGGGATCAAGAAGTGTCTAAAATCACCTTATAAAACTTATCAAACAACCTCTTAGACCATGAGAGATTCCTCCTGACTTCCTTCAGCAGTCCGTAATATTTATCTTTTAGTGGGTCTTTATAGAATTGCTAAAATATTACTATTACTTGGTAAAAATTTGATAGGTTGAAAGAATTACATGACAGCACCTCAACCGAAAGCTTTGATAAACTCTCAACTTTACGACCAAGATTTTTATCTATGGCTACAGATGACGGCGGAACAATTAAAAGCGGGAAATTTTTCCGTCAAATTATCCAGCTAATGATTCCGGTACAGCCTACATAGATTTTTTTCAATTTGATACCAGGACGAATACGCGCAAAGGAATTATTGCTATAGATTTACAAAGGTGGAAACCATGATGATCAAAAATGAGCAACAGTATCAAAATTCCTTAGCTTGGTTGCAACGCTTTGAACAGTCTATAGCGGAATTGGATAACAATGAACAATTGAAGGCAGAACCAAAACGGTGGAAACTTCACAGAGATTCATATCAGAGTCAAGTTGACGAGTTAAAGTCAGAAATCACCGAATACGAAAGACTGATTAATTGCGACACCAGTAAACCTTTAAAAATTCAAGTCGATTCTTTAAATAAACTGCCAGATGCTTTAATTAAAGTTCGGTTAGCAGCCAAAATTACTCAGCGAGAACTTGCTGATAGATTAGGAATTGCTGAACAAAGAGTCAAGGAATATGAGGATACAGATTATCAATGTGCCAGTTTTGTAGAAATTCTCGAAGTCAGCACCGCTTTGGGTGTCGAATTTGAAACGGCAACTGTGCAAGTAGATTTTGCGGAAATAGAAGCAGTTAAAAAAAGCGTGGATAAATGGCGCAAAGAAAAAATGAATATTAAAACTAAAGCCTCATAAGTATGGTTGACATTTTAATTAATAAGTTCAAAATTATATGATGGGGACTTAGAGGATGTTTGTCAAGTCATGATTAGTGTATCAAATATTTTTATATCCCCCTAAATCCCCCTTGAGAAGGGGGATTTTGACTCTAGTTCCCCCCTTTTTAAGGGGGGTTAGGGGGGATCAATAAGTGTCTAAAATCACCTGATAAAACTTATCAAACATCCTCTTAGACCATCGGAGATTCCTCCTAACTTCCTTCAGCAATCCGTAATATTTATCTTTTAGTGCGTCTTTATAGAATTGCTAAAATATTACTATTACTTGGTAAAAATTTAATTTAATTACCGGGTAGATTAGAGCGTCCCTAACCCACCCTAGATCATTTTATTAACACCACCTACAGACCTAGTAATTCTTGTCTACGTCTCTCCCGTTCCTGTTGCTCAACTCTTGCACGTGCTTCCCTGTATTCTTCGATTGCTTCCCTGGATTCTTGGGATAGATTGTCACGCAGGTTTCTAGCATTATCTTCATCTCCTAAAAGGGACATCACTTGTCTTCTTTCTGATTTGTCAAGGGTGAGAAACCATTTCATAAAGGCTCTTAAAATCACTGTTCCTGAACCTGATACTTCATCATGGGCTACCACACAAGAGGGACAAACATAAATTAGGTACTCGAATTCCGACCATCGAAATGGGTTTTCAGGTCGCGGTTCCCCGCCTATACCGATAGTACCCCTAGTTGAGGAGCATACATTACTAGAAGCATCCTCAGAAATCAAACAGTCTAATAAACCGTTTACGGACGTCCACCGAGCACCCTTCGCCGCCAGTAGCCCAACAACTACAGACCCAGGATACCCACGTATGATTTCTCCCCCGGAACTCAGCCCAGGAAATTGCTCCAAAACTAAGGAGTAATGATATCGTTCCCTAATACATAGTTCAATAAATGCGTTGGCGTTTTGTTCAATAAAAGTAAAATCCTCCGAATTGAATAACATTTGCTGATAGTACCTTGGAGAAACCGCATCTTTCTGACAACTTTTTGCCACCTCAGCCAAAGTCGTCATATTCACTTGGGCGTGACTTTTGATTGGTGTTAATAATAAAGCCGAGCCAGCAACCACTAAAGTAATTAAGGTTTTTACCGTCAATTTCACGATTAATTTCCTCCTCTTATGACCTGTTCTAATTTATCGGAAGCTCTGGGAATAGGATGTGTAGATTCCCAAGGTTTATTCATATCAACTACATGATGATGATGACCAGACTCAGCATTTTGCTGTTTTCTCCTTTCTATTTGTGGTGGGGGTGGTAGTTGTGGTTTTTTGGGAGTGGGGACATTTGTTGTTTGTCGGCTTTTTTGAGAAACTGGTTTAGCTTTTTCTGGTTGAATTACTGCTTTTTGGGGTTGTTGTTCTCCCATTGCAGCCCGCTTTTTCTGTTCTGCTAATTTAGCCGCCTGACGTTCCTTTTCTCGCCTCTGCTCATCACGTTTTTTTTGTGCTGCTATGGCGGCTTGTCTTTGTTGTTCAGCTTTTAAAGCAGCCGCCCGTTTTTGTATTTCTATTTCTTGAGATGCAGTTACATTTACAGGACTTTGGGTAATTTTAGGTTGAGTATTTGGTGTCGGTTGAGTAATGGGAATAACTGGGGATGTATTAGAACTACTAGGACTGAATCCAGGGATTTTTTCTTGAGGTATAACTGTATTTTGATGATAAGGTTTCAAGAAAGCAGCAATAGCCAAACATCCCACACCTAAACCAATACTCCATTGCCAATATTTTACCCAGTTTTGAGTTAATTGACCTGTGGCGTTATTCGATTTACTCAGACCAATGGAAACAGTGGGTAAAGAACTATGGTTTGATTGACTTTTAGTGGTGTTTATGGAAGTATGAGGTTTATTTAGACTTTTTTCAATTGCCTTCAACCTCTGCAAAATTACTTGTGTATTCTCAGGGCGCTGATTTGCAGTTGGAGCCGTTAAATGATCTATTAAATCTGCTAACAGCACAGAAAGATTAACGGCATATTTTCGCCAATGTAACTCATTATTGAGAGGATCATAAATAGCCTGATCCTGGGGTTGTTTACCGGTGAGCAAAAATATAAAAGTCCGTCCCAGTGCGAAAAAATCTGACTGTTGTACTGAATAACCGTTTTGTTGTTCTGGGGGTGAATAGCCCTGTGAAATAATTCTCGTATGGGAATTTCCTTCTAAAATCGTGGTTGTGATTTGTCGCACAGCACCAAAATCAATTAAAACCAGTTGCCCACTGGGTCGCAGCATGATATTTTGGGGCTTAATATCACGGTGAAAGTATTGATAGCCATGTACTAAGGCCAGAATTTCGACAAGTTGCTTCAGCCAATCAAGAGCTTGAGTTTGGGTAATCGGTTGATAATCACGGGACTCCATCCACTGCTCTAAATCAACACCTGAAATTTTCTCCATCACTAAGCAGTGTAATGGTACTTGGCTATTTCTAGGGAAAAAAGTAAAGTAACCATCCTGGTCTACTTTGGGTATACCTGCACTCTGAAGCTGAGTTAAAACTTTAGCTTCTTGTTGAAACAGTTCCACAGCTTTGGTGTTATTTTCAGTCAGTACCTTTAATACTTTAGTTTCCCCACTGTCATCAATTTCAAAAGTGTTACCAAAACCACCTTGACCTAGTTGTTTAACTACACGATAGCGATTTTTCAGGATTAATTCTGACCCACAGTTACGGCAAATACGATGATGAGCATTTGCTAGATCAAAGGGTTTAGGACAGTGAGGATTGATACAATAACTCATGTGGAAGTCAACCCCAGTAATAAGAGAGTTTAATCCTTGCCAGATACATTCGTGCCTTAGACAACTGAGTACTGATTTATTTTGCCATGATTTGATTAATGCTCAACCAAATTCCGTGATTAAAATTACTTATATTAAATTTTTCTGCCCAATTGGGGCGTTTATCCATTACTTGTTTTTGGCTTTCTCAATCTTCTTTGTCTCTAATCCCCATTTGCATAGAGTGTAAACACTTATACATTTTATTGATAAATTGACACTCCCCCGTCTAGAGGCACGTGGGCTTTATGCTGTGGTTTTTTGTAAAATGGACGGAGTAAGTTGTCAGTTGACAATTCACTCAAGAAATGATTACTTCTGAGGAGAGAGTAATACTTAAATGAGAGAATATGAATTTACTCTGAAATTCAAACTGCCAAATCCTATGACTGATACTGGTATGTTTGTCGATGCCCTTTATGAATCGGGCTGTGATGATGCTATTATTGGCACTGGGACAAAGGGTTTTATCGCTCTTGATTTTATTCGTGAAGCACCATCGGCCTATGATGCAATTTCTAGCGCCATAAATGATGTCAGAAAGGGTATTCCACAAGCGGAGATTATCGAGGCATCACCCAATTTTGTTGGTGTGACAGATGTAGCGAAGCTTTTGGGATGCTCTCGACAAAATATTCAAAACTTACTATCAAAAAGCATTTCAGACCCTCCCACTGCTATCTACGGAGGGTCGCAGTCTGTCTGGTATCTCCTTGATATCCTTACCTGGCTGATTGAACACAAGAACTATCAAATCGACGAATCTTTGGTAGAAATTGCTAAAACCACTAAGAGTTTAAATCTTGTCAAACAATTGGAAATGCTCGACTCTGACACGCACAGAAAATTTCAGGATCTTGTTTGTGCTAAGAGGATGTTTGTCAAGTCATGATTAGTGTATCAAATATTTTTAGATCCCCCTAAATCCCCCTTGAGAAGGGGGACTTTGACTCTAGTTCCCCCCTTTTTAAGGGGGGTTAGGGGGGATCAATAAGTGTCTAAAATCACCTGATAAAACTTATCAAACATCCTCTAAGGGGAGGGGACTGGATTTGATTGTTTTTTGTGTGTTCCCTGTTCCCTGTTCCCTAAGATAAAAATTACATGTGGAAAACTTATCAAACAACCTCTAAGAAATAAATATTTAGCCTTGTCAATTAATAAACAAGGTATCAATGTGTGACTCATATCTTCTTTTCTTCCTGGGTGCGAAAAAAAAGGGAGGAGCAAAACGCTCATCCCCCAAAAATCAACTAGTTAATTAAGATTAGGTTCCAGACTGCCAAGAATTGATATACTCAACTTGCCCAGGAGTTAAGCTATCAATGTAAATACCCATAGCTTGCAACTTCAAACGAGCAATTTCTTGATCAACTTCTACAGGAATAGAGTGTAAACCAGGCTCTAATTTACCTTGATTCTTCACCAGGTATTCACAAGCTAAGGCTTGGTTAGCAAAACTCATGTCCATAACGGCGCTGGGGTGTCCTTCTGCGGCGGCGAGGTTAACTAAACGACCTTCACCTAAGACAATTACAGATTTACCACTGTTGAGTATGTACTGTTGGGTGAAGGGACGGACTGTTTTAATTTCTTTGGCTTGACCGGCTAAATATTTAAGGTCAATTTCAATATCAAAGTGACCGGAGTTACAAACGATCGCACCATCTTTCATGGTATCGAAATGTTCGCCTCGAATCACGTGTTTATTACCGGTGACAGTAATAAATAAATCACCTTGGGGCGCTGCTTCGGACATGGGTAATACCCGGAAACCATCCATAACCGCTTCAATGGCTTTGATGGGGTCAATTTCGGTAACAATGACGTTAGCGCCTAAACCACGGGCCCGTAAAGCAGTACCTTTACCACACCAACCATAACCAGCAACTACGATGGTTTTACCAGCTAATAAGATATTTGTCGCCCGGATAATACCATCTAGGGTTGATTGACCTGTACCATAGCGATTATCAAAGAAGTGCTTGGTGTCAGCGTCGTTAACATTCATGGCGGGGAATGTGAGAACGCCATCGTTGAACATGGCGCGTAACCGCACGATTCCGGTGGTGGTTTCTTCGGTTGTCCCAATTAAATCGCCAATTTGGTGTTGACGGTGTTGCACTAAATCGGCAACCACATCACTACCGTCATCAATGATAATGTTGGGGCGATGATCTAAGGCGATTTGCACATGGCGGTTATAGGTCGCTGCGTCTTCGCCTTTAATGGCAAATACTGGAATTTCGTAATCGGTAACTAAGCAAGCTGCTACGTCATCTTGAGTTGATAAGGGGTTACTGGCGATTAAAACTGCATCAGCACCGCCGGCTTTGAGGGCGATCGCTAAATGTGCTGTTTCTGTGGTCACGTGGGCGCAAGCTACAAGGCGTAAACCAGCAAAGGGTTTTTCTTGCTCAAAGCGATCGCGTATCTGCTTTAATACTGGCATTTCCCGTCCAGCCCAGTCAATACGCTGTCTTCCCAAGGGAGCTAGGGCGAGGTCTTTAACCTCGTGCTTTAGTCGGGGAGAAGTTGCAGTCATTAAAAATTTCCTCAGAAGAATCAAAAAAGTTACGTAAAAATCACGTACCTTACTAGGGTATTGTACAGCTGATGATTTTGGCTTGTATTTACCACCAAGCTTGTTAATTGTACTTTGTTCTAGGTTGACATTGCATGGTTTTCAGGTTAACCTCATCCCTAATTTTTGTGAGGAGTGGATCAAGAACATCTGTTACTTTAGGGAGGTATTTGAGTGCGCTTTCAAATTTTGGCGATCGCCAAGCAGGTCTTATGGTCAAATTTTGGTTATTTTGAGCATAAACTAGCACTTTTAGGGGAAAATAGCCTTAGTAATACCCGCAGTGCTGCCAAGCACAAATCAGGTAACAACGTATCTCATCCAGCCTCTCTCACACCTAGACAGGGGGTATCATCCAAAAGAATTTTAGCTAGAGGTATGATAGTGACAATTGCCAGTTCAATGGCGATCGCTGTTGTTTCTATACCAAAAGCCTCCGCTCAACTCCCCATTTTGCCTTTTCTACAATCTCCCAGTACAACCGGTAGTGATGCAGATAATAGAATTGTCTCTGGTTGGATTTATCTAGATGGTTACCCAGTATTTCAAATAGCAGGAACCAGAACGAATTTTCCGGAGCGTTCCCGGAATATACAACAAAATCTCAATCAGATTCGCCAAAATTACCTAAGTTCCTCTGAACGAAATATTAACATTGACACCAGGATACTGAATAACTCACCAGTAATTTATGTCAATGGTCAATACCTGATGACAGTGACGATGGAAGATGCCAGACTGCGAAGAGAAGAAGCAGCTGTATCAGCAGTTCAAATTACCGAAGAGTTAAAAAAAGCCTTGGAAAGGGCTGACAAAGAGCGCACAACTGAAATTTTAATCAATCAAGGTAAGGTTGCGGTTGGGGTGGGAGTGTTAATGATTGTGTTGAGTGGGGGAGTTTATTACCTTCAACGCCGTTTAAAAGAGCATTCACAACACCCCATCCTACCCATAGCAGATAATGCTCAACAGCTGACCACCCAACTACATCAACAGCAAGATCGAGATATTCAAGAGGTTAAAACTAGACTGTTTCAATTAACTCAAACCGGGATTTGGTCTGGTGGATTTCTCTTTATATTGGGTCTATTTCCTTATACCAGAGTATTTCAGGTAGGCATTATTACAGCTGCTCAAATTCCTATAGCATTGGCTGTGATCATAGTAGGAGTTTATGTCGCCACCCGGTTCACCTATGCGCTGATTGACCGGTTGACCTCGACTTTGATCAGCACTGGTGTTTTATTAAATACAGAAGCTTCCAGACGGATGGAACTGCGAGTTTCTACATTTTCTGGTGTAACTAAAAGCATTATCACTGGAATTTGGTTAGTGGTCGGCATCTTACTATCTCTGCTGTCCTTGGGTATAGATATTGTTCCCCTGCTAGCAGGTGCGGGTTTAATTGGTGTGGCTGTGTCTCTAGCTTCCCAAAGCTTAATTAAAGATGCGATTAACGGTTTTCTGATCATTTTTGAAGACCAGTATGCTTTGGGTGATGTGATTGCTGTGGGGGATGTAGGAGGATTAGTAGAAAATCTCAATCTGCGGGTTACCCAGCTACGGGATGCCGAAGGACGTTTGATTACGATTCCCAATAGTGAAATTAAAGTGGTTGCGAATCTTTCTAGCCGTTGGTCACGAGCCGATTTAACTATTCCAGTTGCCTATGAAAATAATATTGATGATGCCATGGATCTGATTAAACAGGTAGGCTCGCAGATGAATCAAGATCCTCTGTGGAAACCTCAAATACTGGAAATGCCTCAAGTTCTAGGAATAGATAACTTTGGCGATCGCGGTTTAATGATTCGTGTGTGGATCAAGACACTACCACTTAAACAGTGGGATGTGGGGCGCGAGTTTCGTCGGCGCTTAAAAATCGCCTTTGATCAAGCCGGATTCTCAATTCCTGTACCTCAACAAGGTATTTGGCTGAATCAAGGTGAATTGCCGCACTCAAAAATCAATGGCAAATCTGAGTGATCAAGTAATTCACAGATCCCCGACTATTTGCAAAAGTCGGGGAGTCAGAGTCTTCTGTACCTATATGATTTATTAGTGAGCGATTAAATAATTCAACGGAGGCTAATAGTATTTTTTATCACTAAAACTTCATAGGAGACAAACTAGAACATTTGTACTATAATGGACTATAGCGCGAATATTGCCTAACAAAGAGCAAAGGTTTGCTGCAACAGACTTCTGGAAGATGGATTTAAGGGTTAGTCCAATGATCAAGCATTATATTCTCAACCTCCATCCGACTGCCCGGCACGAATGGGACAGGTGTACTTTACGTGACCCACTGACGGCGAAACGTCCGGATATTGCTCAATTAATAGCTGAAGCTGTTGGTAATGAAACTGGTAGTTATTTAGTGAGTGTGAATATCGAAGTACAAGTTTTAGAGCAAGCTGTAGCGCCAGCATCGGAGCAAATGTCGCGACCATTCCCAGAAATAAACATCCCCTCACAAATGCGAGAAGTGGCGTAGTAAAATCACGTAAAAAGTACGGGAGCTTAGTAGCCCCGTGTTTTTAAACCGGGGTGGAAAAGCGACACAAGCTTATAACGATTGTCCCACAGGGTGGGACAATAGTTGAGCTATTTGCTGATTAATAGCTTTGATATCAAAACGCTGACAAGCCATCTCCCTGGAGTAACTGGCTATACTGGTAGTGATTTCTGTCTTTTGAAGACAGGTATTAATCACCTGTGCTAACTCTTCTGGTAAACCCGGTGTCACCAGAAAACCGTTAACGCCATGTTCTATTAATTCCATCGCCCCCCCAGCTTTTGCAGCTACCACAGGCCTACCGCATAACATAGCCTCAACAATAACTCTTCCAAAGGGTTCTGGGGCTATTGATGTATGTGCTACCAAGTGACACGCTCCCATTAGCTGGGGGACATCCCCACGAAATCCTAAGAATTTGACCCGGTTTTCTAGTCCTAACCTTGTGACTTGTTCATGCAGTTCTTGGACATAATCTTGTTCACCAAACAGAGCATCACCAACTAAAATTACTGACACTTCTGGCGGACATTGAGACAAAGCGGCGATTAAAATATGTTGACCCTTCCAAGGTGCAAGCCGGCTGAAGTGTCCAACTATAAATTTTCCTTCTAGTCCTAACTGTTGCCGTAATTCTTTAACTACAGATGGAGAGCTTTGATAATTTTGAGACTCAAAACCATTATAAACAATTGCCGTCAGTTTTGAGTTTCCTCCTGCTTGGATAAATGCCCTTTGACTAGCTTGGGAATTAGCAATTACTAATGAGGCAAAACGATTTGCTAACGTAACAGCAATCCGCAGGTTAGTTCGGCTAAAATGTTCTGAGGAAAGAATATCATGTAAATGATAAACCAAGGGACGACGGGCTAAAAAGCTAGCCAGTGCGCCAATAACTAAGGCTTTTTGTGTATTGGCGTAGATGAGATCATATTTCCTTGCTGTTTGTACCACTTTAGCTAACAGTGGTATAAGTTGTCTAAAACTAGCCAAAGCTTGTAGAAAATTGCTTTGTTTATAAACTGGTATTGTTTCAGTGGCGAAAACTTTTACCGGGATATGATGCTGCTCAAGTAAGTTTGTCAAAGGGCCATCTGCGAACAAACCGACTAAGGCTTGTTGTTTATAGGGTTTAGCAATATCTATTAAACAAAGTTCAGCACCACCAGGTTTACCACTTTGGTCTAAAAATAAAATTTTCATAGGAATAATATATTATTACTGATGCAGCTAGAGTTGATCTAGAAAATAAATACAGCCCCTGTCATCGAAGTTAGCTATAAAAGGGCGGTACTTGAGGCAATATTCCTGTGATACTACCTCAAGCTGATTTTAGTTTCAAGGACTATTTAAAGACATAGAGAAATTGGATCTAGGAACTACATCTACAGCCAAATTTTTCACTTCTATGGAACCATTTAACTGTTCAACCACGTATGTTGCTACAACAGTTTCTGAACACTTATTCACCCACCAATTTAGGGATTTTTGGTGCATTTCTTCCATAAGTTGTGGATTGTTTAATAGTTCTTTTAAAACTTTTTCCCAATTTCGACAATCTTTAACTTGAATTACGGGTGCTCCATCCAAATACCAGCGAGAAGGTAAAGCCTCTGTGACTAGGACACAACCATATTTCATACCTTCAAATAAGCGAGTTGTTTCAAAAGATGTACCTCTAGGAACAAGACATATTTTTGTATCCATCATAATTTCACTGTAGCTGCGCTCATCTTCACTACTTCGATCATGAAAGCCAGCGGTAATCCCTAATTCAACTCTAAAATTGTGGTTTTGGCGTTGGAATTTTCTGACGTTTGAGATCATCAGTTTCCGTGCTAAACTTTTGGGAGTTCCTAGCCAACGCTTAAAACACCAAATGGGATAATTTACGTGGACAATACTACCAGAAAAGTAAGTATCATACAAACGTTCTTGTAGAGGCTTAATAGGTAAATCTTTAGAATTATTATATCCTAGAGGAATATCATAAATTGGAGTTATTTCACCTTTACCTAAAATCCAACTTTTTAATTTCTGAAATTGATAATTGAGTAAGCCGGGTAAGCAGACTAATAAAATTCTAATAAATTGAATTAATGTCAGCAAGTTCAGCCAAGAAGGCTGAAGTATAGGATTACATCCTAAAATGGGGCGGGTACCTATACACTTAAATACAGCCTTTACCTTATGAAAATATTTTGGTATACGATACCATTCGTCTCCGATGATCAAAACAACCACATTCTCACCATAGGATGGGATTTCATCCATTGCATCCCAGGTGACGTAAAATACTAGACCACTGAGAGTAGAATTTTCTTCTATGGCTTGAAAGACTTTACAAACATAGTCAGCCAAGCTAAATTTAATTGGTGGATTGGTCTGGTATATATCCCAAGGAATTGGTTTTTGACCTTTTTTGATGTAGATGTAGTATTGATTAGCTAGTAGAGTATTCACAACCATCGTGCGCTCTGGGGTGTAGGATTTAAGGATTTCTGGTTACAGTGATTTTAATTAGGGATTTTCCTGCAGGAATTATTATTTTATGCCTGCTTTTAAGCCAAGATAATTTGACGCACTTGTTGAGCGATTTTTTCCCAATTGAAGTTAGTGACAGCATACTGAAAACAACTCTCACGCGAAGGGTTTGATATTTTTCCTAGTAATATCTCCTCTAATTTTTCAGCAATCGCTGAAACTGTGTGAGACGTGCTGATTAACTCTGGAGAGAATGGTTGTAAAATTTCTGGCATACCCCCGACTGGTGTACACATAACAGGTGTACCACAGGCTAAAGATTCCACAATTGCTAATCCAAATCCTTCAAAAGATTGACTAGGTATAACAGTTAAGTTCGCTGCTTGGTAGGCTACAGGTAACTTTTCGTCTGGCAGAAAACCTAAAAATTTGACATGGTTTTCTAAGCCTAGCTCTTTAACTTGTTCTTTGAGAGAATTTTGCAGATGACCTCGACCGGCGATCGCCAACCAAACATCAGGTATTTTTGGTCTAATAATCGCCATAGCGGCTAATAATTTATCTACACCTGTGCGATGAACTAAACGCCGGGATGTAAATAAAATGGGGCGATTTTCTGGCCAGCCTAGCTGTTGACGAGCTACTGTTTGCACTAACCTGGGTTGGAATTTATCGATATTAACACCACCTGGTATAACATGGATTTTATGCGATGAAACTTTATATTCTCTATGTAGAATATTGGCAAAAGCTTGACTGAGAACAATAAAGCGATCGCAACGGTTATAAGTTGCTTGTTCTATCAGCCATCGCTTCACAAAAAAACTGAATTTATTACTAACTGTTTCCTCCTGACTTTCAGAAGCCCATGGTCCATGAAAGTTAAAAGTTATGGGTACGCCTTTGGGTAAAAGATCCAAAATTGGAAAGCTATATAAGGCAAAATGCAGATTAACAGCATCCGGTTGACTAACTCGCGTTGTTTTAAAGTTATTACGAATAGTTGCTAGTCGTTGCAAGATTCCCTGATTTGGATCAGCTAAATTAGTCAACTTTATGGGTAAATTTAGTTTAGATTCTGGTAGACCAACTCCACACAGTTCCACTTTGTCTTGATTGGCTGCTAATGTATGAGTCAGTTCATAAATGTACCTTTCTAATCCGCCGGGTTTTTGAGGAAACCAGCCTGTTCCCACTGTGATAATAGATGCAGGTGTTGTTTGAGATTTTTCTTTTTTACTTTCCACCTACTACTTAGCTCCTATGATCTAGATGGATGCTATTCTTACCTCCTGCTATTATCTAAAGAATCAGTCATTTTCCTACTCTACTCTATAGAGTCTTTAAGTATGTGTTTTTTGCATGAATATTCATTTTTAAATGGGGATTATTTGTTATGAAATAAGGTATTTAATGATTGAACTGATATAAATTCTCTATGATGTATCACAGATTTAAACTTGTAAATTTTGTATCTATTATAGCTGTAGTCATAATTTTGACTTCTCTGGTATTTGCCAATGATGAAGTTATCAGCAGAACGCCTCAACTGAGATATGAAACTTCTTGGATTGGTAATACCTTTGGTGGTGGAGAAAAATGGGTACAAAATTATATTCAGGCGATGTATGTGGCACCCAATGGTACAGTTTATACTAATAGTCTCTGGGATGAAGCAGGTAGAGAAGCGGGAATATACAAAGATGGTGATGTGATTGGGAGATTGGCGGATCTTCACGGTTGGGGTCGTCTCGGAGGACAGGCTGTGACAGCCAATGATAAATATGTTTATATTGGCATGCGCCAAGATTTTGTGAATAGGAAAGATCAAGACTATCCCCCAGAAGGGACAACTTGGCATTGTGTCAGACGCTACCACTTATCTGGTAAATCCGCACCCTTTGCTCAAGGACGTGGTTGGGATAAAAGTATGTTAATTGTCAGTAACCAAAGTCCAGTAACTGGATTAGCAATTAGGGGAAATGAATTATATGTTAGTGATGCTGCTACTAACCGTCTGCGTGTGTATAATACAGAAACCATGCAGGAAATACGCAGCTTTAGGGTTGCGAGTCCGGGGGGGATAGCTGTTGATAGACAGGGTAACCTCTGGATTATTCAAACCAAACAAGGGAGTAATCCGGCTAAAATCGTGCGTTATTCCCGCGAAGGAAAGCAGTTACCCCAGGAAATAACCAATATTGTAGAACCCAGTGCGATCGCAGTTGATTTGCAAAACAGAATTTTGGTAGGAGAAAATGGCCCTCGTCAGCAGGTGCTGATTTACCAAGTTAAAGATCAACCTGTTCTGGTGAGTACCTTCGGTACTCCGGGGGGAGTTTATGGGGGTGTTCCTGGTGAAATCCAAGATTTAAAACTGTACGGTTTGACGGGAGTCGGTACAGATTTTGCAGGTAATATCTATGTAAATAGTAATGGGTTTAACAACTCAGGTACAGACTTACGCAAGTTTTCATCATCACGAAAATTATTATGGCAGTTAATGGGATTGATGTTTGTTGATAATGCTGATGCTGACCCCACCAGTGATGGAGTACGCTTATTTACCAAACAAGAAGAATTCTTGATGGATTATAGTCAACCTGCGGGTAAGCAATGGACTTATAAAGCCTACACCTTAAATCCTTTCAAATATCCCCAAGATCCACGGTTACATACCTCCCCTGATGCTACTTGGGTGCGTCGTATCCAAGGGAAACCGTTTATTTTCCTGGTTGATATGTATGAAAGTTTTCTGCAAATTTATCGCTTTAATCCTCAGACGGATGGTAAAATCGCGATTCCGTCGGGAATGTTTGTGGGTACTCGTGGGGGTGGGGGAAAATCAATTCTGGGAAATTGGCCTCCTGATCAGCCAGAAGAGGGAGAATGGATTTGGCGCGATCGCAACAATAACGGTAAGTTTGATCGGATTGAATACGACAACACCAAAGATTATCCCTACATTGGGGGATGGTGGGTAGATAGTCGAGGGGATGTGTGGAAAACCGTACGAACTAAGGAGGGTATCCGACACTATCCTTTGCAGGGACTAGATGAGCATGGTAACCCGATCTATACCTACGCTTCCATGTCAAAGGAAGCAACCCCGAGTCTGTTTACCGATTTGCGGCGGATTGAGTATTTACCGGAAACCGATACCATGTATTTATCAGGGTTTACGCTAGATCATCCAGCTGTTGGGGATGACACTAAAGTTGTGGGTTCTGAGATTGTACGTTTTGATAATTGGAGTCGGGGAAATAGAACACCCCGTTGGCGGATAGTAGTTCCCTACGATAATACCGGTAAACGTGAAGTTTCTACCTCAGCCATGAGTGTAACGGGTGACTATGTTTTTGCTGTGACGGGTAAAACCGCAAAAGTATATATATATAATGCCAGAACCGGGGCGTTTGTGAAAAACTTAACACCAGGTCCAGAAGTTGCATCGCAAAGTGGTTGGATTGATATCCCCTATGGTCTTCGTGCTATGCGGCGAAATAATGGTGAGTATCTCCTATTTGTAGAAGAAAATGCCAAAGGTAAAGTGATTATCTATCGCTTTAAATTGTAGATATTAGCACATTTTTTAAATGCTGTAAATCATCCAAGTGGGTTTCTAGACTTTCTCTAGTAACCCGTTTTTTTGTTTGTGACTGCATGGTTAATCAAAAATTCCCAAAAAATTAATTTTATTTCTTCCTATAGAAAATAAATTTATTTGCTATACAAGTAGTAAAATTTAGATAAGCTTTTTCAGGTAAAAGCAAGCAAGGAAACACATAACTGATGAAAATTGTCATACAGCACCTTGCACCGAATCTGATAACACTTTTGTGCAGTGGGCATCTTGCCGGACTTTGTGTACCTCACTGAGATGAAATGTGCTGTATCAATGATTTAACATCAATATTTTTACTATTTTTTACCGCCTTTACTTGCCATATGCTTGATGAAACCGTTTTCGGGCTGCTTATAAAATCTTTTTTAAGGTTGAATAACTGCTAAGGACAAAACTTAAATGCGGATCTTACATATTATTAATCATGTGCAGAAAATTGGTAATGGAATTGTCAATGTGGCGGTAGACTTAGCTTGTTTACAAACTGAAGATGGTCATACCGTTGCTGTAGTCTCAGATGGTGGAGAATATGAGGAATTATTAGCATTGTATGCTGTTAAACACTGGCAATTAAATCAGTGTAGAGAACCCCTAAATATTCTCAAAGCTGCTTGGGGTTATCGACAGATTGTGCGAGAGTTTCAGCCACATATTGTTCATGCACATATGATGACAGGGGTTATACTAGCAGGAATATTCAAAGGCATATGTAATTATGCTTTAATTGCTACAGTACATAATGAGTTTCAGCATAGTTCCATAGTCATGGGATTAGCAGAGCGGGTAATTGCAGTTAGTCATGCAGTATCTAACTCTATGGTGCGGCGTGGTATACCACAAGCAAAGGTGCGAGTGGTAGCCAACGGTACATTAAACAGTCCCCGACATCGTCGTATTCAAGATTACCAACCACTACCCCTACAGCGTCCAGCAATTACCACTGTGGCGGGGATGTATTACCGCAAAGGAATTGCTGAGTTAATTACAGCTTTTATCACCATTGCGGCAGAATTTGCCCATGCACATCTATATTTAGTGGGAGATGGACCAGATCGCCCCATGCTTGAGGCTATGGTCAGCAATACACCGTATAGCGATCGCATTCACTTTACAGGTTTCCAGCCTGAACCGCAACGCTATATGCTAGCAACAGATATTTTTGTTTTAGCTTCTCACTGTGAATCATTTGGTTTAGTGCTCACAGAAGCTAGGGAAGCGGGTTGTGCAATTATCGCCAGTAATGTAGATGGTATCCCAGAAACCTTAGATAACGGACAAGCTGGTATTTTAGTTCCACCCCAAAATAGTCGAACCTTGGCTGAAGTTTTGACACAACTGCTCAGGGAACCTGTAGACCTACAGAGGTGGAAATGTCGCGCTCAAGAAAATTTACAGTATTTCCAAGCAGCACGGGTTAATCAAGAAACCCAGGCTGTATACTATGAATTAGTTCAGAAATCCTATTCTGAGCAAAAATTGTCGAGAAAAAAACTTGTAGTTGGGGAATAATTCATAGTGATTACGCCAGACTTGGGGATTGTTTTGATTTCTGAGTGGTTAACTTGACCTTAATAATGCTTTTGTTGCTGACTCCCCTAATGTTTTTAATTGGCGGTTAATTTGCCAGAGTAATAGCCCGAAAATAGCTATATGTCCCATAATTGCGATCGCCTTAGTTATGGCAGCAGTTTCTGAGGATATAATTACAACTGGTGCCAACACAGAAAACAATAGTGAACTGTGAGCAGAGTCCCGAAAAAGCATTGCTAACAAAACCGGTGGTACGATCATCACAGCGGCTAAAATCACATTAGTCCATAACAACCGCCGCCCATTTTTCATCAATAACAGTAACTGTGCTACCGCTGCATAAATTACTATTAAAGTGAAGACAAAAGTTAAGGCAAGAAGAATATTTAACTTATGCAATACAGGCAGCGATGAGGCTAAAATGAATATACTGCTACCGATGACATAAATTAGAGCATTGATGGCGATCGCCAATATGTTGGGACTTTTTTCACCCCAAATTAAATCTTTGATTAATTTGTGCTTTCCAGGATAACTATGACTATAAACGTGCTGATATCTCGCCCACTCTTGAATTGTTTGCCGATGGGGTGTTAATGCAGCAATCAGATATAAAAATAGCCAGAAATTGGCAAACATTAAAAGCAATATATCCCCATGGATATATGTCAAGTCTTGCCAATTAGCACATCCTACAGTTATGATGGTAAAAATACTAGTTAATAAATAACTTTGCTGTTTACTTAACATGGTAGTATGGGAGACACTATAGCAACGTCTGATAGATTGCCAGAAAAAGTAAGTGCCAACCAGGGAAATTAATAAACTAAAGCTGATGGTTATGGCAACATTCTCTCCTAGTGCTACACCGAACCAATGGAAATAGGTCAATCTGAAACCACCATAATAAGAGTCAGGAATAAAATATTGCGGCATAATTAGCTGCAATGTGAGTATATTATCTAGTCGAGCATTGTTAATATCTAGAAGGTTATAGAATAGAAAAATAGCTGCAAGTAAACCAGTTCCTAACCAAGTTTGAACCCCACCTAACCAAGAAGCTATTAAACTAAATAGTAATGCACCGCTATAGTAGAAAATGGTAAGTGCCAGGGAAATGCCATAAAAAGTTAGTATCTGATATAAGGATTTTTCAGCATTTAAACCTAACCACAAATGCCAAGGAATTGCGAATAAAATGGCAATATATAAATTGATGGGAACCCCAAGGATTTTACCCACAAGAATACTTTGAGGTGATTGGGGAGCTAGACGTATAAAACCGAGGGTATCTCGCCTGGTTTCCCTGGCTAAATCATCGATGAGTAAATAAACTCCGACCAACACAAGAGCAAAAACGATGATTACACTCAGAGAGGAGAAAAGATCATCATGCCATGCTCGCCAATCAATAATTACCTTACCATACTGATCAACAGCACATTTAACAATTTGTGATGAAGTCGTCCATTCATATTCACAATAAGCTGGATGGAGATATTCGAGATTTTCGTTTGTTGGTAGTTCAGCTTGGAAGGAACTAAACACCATCAACTGAACCAGAACACTGACAAATAATGCTAATAAAACGTTGCGAGTTTTTAAGCGTCCCTTAATTTCCCGTAAGAATTGAGGGTTTAATTCACCTAAGCCAGAGATCATATTCCGCATCATGAGCCTACTCCCCGAACAGATATACACAGATAATTATTGACTTGTTAGGATGCTTGTTTGTGCCCTAATTTTAAGAAAATACTTTCTAAATCTTCTTGTGTACTGTGAAAGTTACTGATAGAACAACCCGATAGAACCAGAGAACGCAATAAATCAGCGCCATCTTTTGGTGTACCGGTAAAACTGACCTTGAGACTGTTTTCACCGGGGATTTTTTGCCAACTTTGCACCAAGGAATAGTTTTGTAATTCCTGCTCGATTAACTCTAAACTTCCAGGGGTTGATAAGATGATGTGTTGTTGAGAAAATCGTTTGTAGATTTCTTCCAGGGAAGCGGTTTCTACCAAACACCCCAATTCCATAATGCCTATACTAGTGCATAGTTCCGCTAAATCACTGAGAATATGGGAAGTAATTAAAATAGTCATTCCCGCAGCTTGCAAAGCTGTAATGATGTCGCGAAACTGCATCCTAGCAATAGGGTCAAGTCCAGAAACCGGCTCATCTAAAATGAGTAAAATTGGTTCGTGAATAATCGCCCGCGCCAAACCTAAGCGCTGCTTCATCCCCCGGGATAGGGTAGAAATTAGGGCTTGACGTTTATTCTCCAGTTGGATAAGTTCTAAAACTGCGTGTAAGCGTTGGGTACGATATGGTTCCCGCAAATGATACAACCGGGCAAAATAGTCTAAGTAATCCCAGACTGTTAAATCTTCATATAGGGGATAGTTATCGGGTAAGTAGCCAAGACGACGCTTGAGAGTTGAGTTACTCTTGTCAAATTCTAGGGGATGACCATAAAGATAAATTTCCCCCGTGGTTGGTTGTTCAGCAGTGACCAACATCCGGATGAGAGTGGTTTTCCCGGAACCATTGGGGCCAATTAATCCATATACTTCACCCTCTGGGATTTCTAAATCAACATTGTTGACAACAATATGTTGATCAAATTGCTTAGTTAATCCGCAGGTACGAATCGCTAATTCTTTTACCATAGCTGTTTTGGTGCAGTTATGTTTGAGATAGTAACATACCTTTTAGATACAGCTTTGATAAATATTGTGACAAAATTACTCCCATTGTACGGCAAAGCGATCGCGATAACGTGAAACTAGAATCCCCCGGACTCTAGCCGTGGGGAGTGTCAAAATCACAACATCATCGTTATTAATTTGACCATTTTTGGTTAATCAAAGCAGGTTTGTCTTGAGGGATAAACTGTTTCCCAAACTTGGCGTAGAGAGCCGGAATGACTAATAAAGTCAAAGCGGTAGAAGTAAATAAACCGCCCAAAACCACAATTGCCAAGGGTTGTAGAATTTCGTTCCCTGCTCCACTGGCGATCGACAAAGGCAGCATACCTAGTGCGGAAGTAAACGCGGTCATCAGGATAGCATTAACTCGTTCTAGAGAACCGTTGACAATCACATCTTTGAGGGGCATTCCCTGAGCCAACTTATTGTTATAGTTATCCACCAACAACAAGCCATTGCGGACAGCAACCCCAAATAAGGTAATGAATCCAATCAAAGAAGCAATGGACATCACACCGCCACTCAAGGCAATAGAGACAATACCACCCACCAAAGCCAAAGGCAGATTGAGCATGATCGCGATGGTCGCGCTGAGGGATTTAACACAGAAGAACATCAACACGGCAATCAAGATCGCTGCCAAGATACTAAATACCAGTAGATTATTAGTAGCCCGTTGCTCCGATTCAAACTGTCCGCCGTACTGGATGAAGTAGCCATTGGGGAGTTTGATTTTCTGTTTAATTTGGGATTGAATATCACTAACAACACTGCCCAAATCACGCTCGGCAACGTTTGCCGAAACAACTATCAGCCGCGATACATCTTCCCGATTCACCACATTTATTCCCATACCGTAGTCTACCGTGGCTACAGCACCCAGTTCGATGGTTTGCCCAGTAGGGGTAATCAGAGGAATAGCGCGAATGGCATCTAAACTATTGCGGGCTTTCTCCGTCAAGGAGACATAAACATCAATGACTTGCTGATTTTCTGCCACTTGCGAGACTACACGACCATTGAGGGCAGTTTCCACCACGTTGGATAACTGCTCCATACTCAATCCATAATTAGCGGCCGCCGCGCGATCGTAATGGATTTGTACCTGACGAATGGGCAGTTGGGGTTCAAGCTGCAAATCTACAACCCCAGGGATGGGCTGAATCACATCTTGCACTTGTTCGCCAATCTTCCGCAGTGCGATTAAATCAGGGCCAAAGATTTTCACAGCGATCGCACTTCTCACCCCCGACAGCACTTCATCCATGCGGTGAGAAATAAACCCACCAATATTAGATGCCACACCAGGCAGTTTATTGAACTCTTGCCGCAATTGTTTAATGCTGGCTTCCCGGTCTTGGAGGGCGAGATCGCTGAGTTCTACATCCACATGAGCCATACTTACTCCCGCCCCATCTGCATCACCGGGAGTGCGTCCCGCCCGTACTTGCACCCACTCATATAAAGGATGATCTTTAAGCGCAGTAGACAGAGCCATCCCCGCCCGATTGGTCATATCCAGAGAAACCCCTGGATATAAAACCATGGAATTTACCAATGATTTCTCCTGAAATTCCGGCAGAAACACCCGTCCCAGGGAGGGAATAATCGCAAAAGCGGCAACCAATGCTGCCAGGGCCACACCCAGAATGATTTGAGGGTATCGCAGGGACAGATTTAACAGTGGACGATATAACCGTTCTGCCCCACGGGAAATGAATGTACCTTCAGGCGGTAGGGTTTGGTTTGCCAGCAGAATTGCACACAGGGCAGGGGAAAGGGTCATAGCCACCAAAGTAGAAGCACAGATGGAAAGCAAATACGCCCAACCCATTGGGGCAAAAATGTTGCCTTCAACCCCTGTCAAACTAAAAATTGGTGCAAACACGACGACGATAATCACTGTAGAAAAAATCACGGCTAACCGTACTTCCACAGATGTATCATAGACCACCTGAAAGGGATGCTTGGGGTTGCCCTGGGCCTGATTGCTTCGCAGACCCCGATAACAGTTTTCCATGTCCACGATTGAGTCATCCACAACTGAGCCAATGGCTACGACTAAACCACCCAAGGTCATAGTGTTAATGCCTAAGCCAAAAGCTTTCATGAACATTAAGCCAATTAACAGTGACAGAGGAATTGCACTCAGTGTAATTACCGCAGTACGCCAATTCATCAGAAATAACAGCATAATTACTGATACAATGATGATGCCTTGCATCAGGGAACTGCTGACATTGACAATGGCAGTATCAATAAAGTTAGATTGCCGGAACGTTTGTTTCACTTGCACATCAGGGGGAAAGGTTGGTTGCAAGGATTGCATTACCGCTTCTACTGCTTTTGTCACCGTGGGAGTATCAACATCAGGCTGTTTGTTAATCATCATCACCACAGCCGGCTGTCCATTAAAACTAGCATCTCCCCGCTTGAGTGCAGCACCGGTTTTTACTTGCGCCACATCTTGAAGCAAAATCGGTTTCCCATCTTGCACCTTGACCACAGATTGCTGCAAGTCTGCAATTGATTTTACCTGGCCAATACCGCGTACCAAAAGTTCTTGACCGCCACCAATGAGAAATCCACCCGGTGCGTTAGAATTTGCACCCTTAGCCCCATTGGTAACTTCCGTCAGGGAAACCTTGAGCGATCGCAATTTTGCCGGATCAACTAACACTTGTTCCTGTCGTTCATCCCCACCGTAAACAGTAACTTGGGTGACTCCCGGCACAGACAAAATTTGATTGCTCAGGGTAGTATCCACCAGACGGCGCAAATCCATCAGGGAGGTTTTACCCTGGCTATTCACAGTTAAGGCATACTGTAAAATTGTCCCCAATGGTGATGCTAAGGGTGAAATTGCCGGCGGATGCACCCCTTCAGGTAACTGATTGGTCACCTGTTGGAGTCGTTCTGTCACTGATTGCCGGGCTTGATAAATGTCGGCATCCTGGTCAAACACCACCTGCACCATTGACAGACCCACTTTGGAGGAAGAACGCACCGTAGTTACCCCTGGCAAACCATTCACCGCGCTTTCAATCGGCACGGTAATTTGTGATTCCACTTCCTCTGCAGCTAGTCCAGTCGCTTCGGTGTGAATATCCACCTGGGGGGGCGCAAATTGAGGAAACACGTCCAGTGGCATCTGAGTGACGGTGAACACTCCCCACAGGGTCACTAAAATCGCACAGATAACTATGAACCAACGCTGGGTAATTGAGTTTTTGAGAATCTGATTGACGATGGAATTCAACATCTCAATTAAACGCCTCCCTTGTTTTTGCGATTCCCAGCAATAACGGCGATCGCTCCCCCCACAAGCACGACTCCACCACCGACTCCTGCTAAGATACCCATTGGTAATCCACTGGCCTGCTGTGTAGTATCCTGATTGTCTGCTTCAGCTAGGGTTGTGGGAGTCTCACTGGCTGTTGGAGTCCCAGGGGTATCCGCAGTTTGGGCTTTGCGCGATTCGGCATATAGGGACAAACCACCTTGAGTAACCAGTTTTTCGCCAACTGACAATCCTGTGGTGACTGCGATTAGTTCGCCTTTGGTCGCACCGGTGGTGACTTCCACAGGCTCATAAAAATTCTCATACTGTACAAAGACTATCTGTTTACCGTTGGCATCAACCAATGCTGTCACCGGAATCATCACGCCAGACCCTGCTTGAGCAGAGGAGGCGATTGGCGTGACCACAATACCTAATAGTTGATCGGTTTGGGGATTGACTTTCACCCGATTAATGCCACCGGTTGCCTGAAATTCATCACCATGTCCGACATGAGGAAACCCAACTGTAGGGACACAAACAATTAAACTGGCTGCCAGAATCGAACTCATTAGCCGAAAGGATTTCATGATTACTCCTCACAAGATAGGGGTTAAACAAAAGTTCTCCATAAGTTTGCCAAAGGGCAGATGAAATTCAGGTGAAATGGCAGATGTTTTTGTAAAATATATGAAGCTCCCTCATGGTTGATTCTCTGGAGCAATGCGAATTTTACTGGTAGAAGATGAAGCGGATTTGGGACTGGCAATCAAGCAAGTCTTAATTAGCGAAAGATATGTAGTGGATTGGTTGACAGATGGCACTCAAGCCTGGCTATGCCTGGAAAGCCAGTGGACAGACTACACAGTTGCGATTGTTGATTGGCTGCTCCCGGAAATGTCGGGATTGGAGTTATGTCGGCAGATCAGACTGCACCAAAATCCCTTACCAGTGCTTATGCTCACTGCTTTGGGGCAGCCGTCAAATCGTGTGGCGGGGCTGGATGCGGGAGCTGATGATTATTTGGTCAAACCGTTTTTCATGGAAGAATTGCTGGCGCGGTTGCGGGCGCTACAGAGGCGATCGCCTCAACTACAACCATCCACCCTGACTGTTGCAGGTTTTACTCTGGATACAGCCAACAATGTCCTAGGAGTGAATTCAGATCGGTCTACGCCCCTGCTGATTCCCTTAACTACCAAAGAATTTCAGCTGCTCATGTATTTGATGCAAAACCCCAATCGGATCATTCCCGGTAGCAAATTGCGTCATCAACTTTGGGACATGGAAGAAGAACCTATTAGTAATGTAGTTGCAGCGCAAATGCGCTTATTGCGGCGTAAGTTAGCAAATCATGGCTGTCCGTGTCCTATTGAAACTGTTCCAGGTGCTGGCTATCGCTTTAACTCTCAACTTGATTCTCGGCTATGAATAGCTACTCACTTTTTTGGCGCAGTCGTCTACGGCTAGCCCTTTGGTATGCTGGGGTCATGGGTGTGATTTTGAGTGTTTCTGGCTTGGGGATGTATCGAGCAATGGTACAAACAAACTGGGCAGCAATGGAGCGCGAAATAGAATCAATTGCGGGAACTTTACACGATAGCGTCGAACCACTACTACCCGCAGGGGAAGAACCTACTGCTGTGCTGCAACAAATTTTTCCTGATCTGTGTTTGAGTGGGGAACCTTGTCAGGCTACGCCAACCCTGATTCAACGACACACCATTGGTATCAGCGATCGCACCACATATTATATTCGGCTGTTCAATCATCAAGGGAAACTCCTGGCTTTTTCACCCAATCAACCCCTATCTGTGCCGCCAACTCTCAACCGCAATTCATGGCAAACCTTCCGCACCGCTAAGGGTATTCGCTATCACCAATTCACCACGATTTTACATAGTGCCAATGCTGATTCATCCTGGGGCTATTTGCAAATTGGGCGCACTTTAGAACATTTTGATGGGGAAATCAGGCGAATTCAATCGATTATGGCCATTGGGTTGCCTATTGCTTTGAGCTTGGTTGCTAGTTCTAGTTGGTGGCTTTCAGGATTAGCAATGCAGCCGATTTACCAGTCCTATCAGCAACACCAACAATTTACCGCCAATGCGGCCCATGAATTGCGATCGCCCCTGGCTAGCTTGTTGGCAACTGTGGAAGCTATTCTGCGCATACCGCAATCAAATCCACAAGATATGCAAATAATGCTTTATACTGTTGAGCGCCAAGGACGACGATTGAGCCATTTGATCGCGGACTTACTCTTGTTAACCAGTCTTGAGCAAAATTCAGATGGAGAGCAATTTTCGGTTACTTGTTGCTTAAATGATTTGGTGAGCGATTTGACCGAAGAATTTTTAGAGATGGCCACTGCTGGTGATATTCACTTAACCTGCCAAATTCCCACTTACCAGGTTTATACTTTAGGTAACGAATCCCAACTTTACCGTTTAGTCTCAAACTTGATTGCCAATGCCATTCAGTACACACCCACTGGGGGATATGTAACTGTTAGCCTAGTCAAGAGTGATTACACTGCTGTGATTGCGGTGAAAGATACGGGGATTGGCATTGGGCTGGCTGATCAGGAGCGAATTTTTGAGCGCTTTTACCGTGTTGATGGCGATCGCTCTCGTAAAACCGGAGGTACAGGGTTGGGGCTAGCCATTGCTCAGGCGATCGCCCAAAAACATAAAGGGATTCTCAAAGTTGGAAGTCAGGTGGGAAAAGGTAGCATTTTCACGCTAGTATTGAAAATACAACGGCCAGAAACACGTGGCACTGAACTACCTCACGAGTAGTATGGCTAGCGCCACGCTATCGCTATCAGAAACTATGACAGCGGTAAACCAATTTTCTGTGCTGTCTCCCTGGCCATATCCCAGACATCTTGGGATGTGATGCCGCCCGTACCTCGCCAATTGCCACTGATACCTGTATAATCTCCCATGGGCTGAAATACGTTACCATCAGTAATATGGGCTGGTTTGTGATCCTGAAAGTGATCCTGATCAACAAGCTTTGCCATCATCGGTTCATATAGGTCTGGGGCTAAGGTTTTTTGTAAAATCTGCAAGTATACAGCTTGACCAACGACAATTTCTCGCTGTGGTTTATTCACTAACTCGACAATGGCATCAGCTACCTGTTTAGCAGGGTATACCGGGTTCATGGCTTTAGTTTGGCGACCGGTGTAATTGGCTGCGTGTTGAAAAATTGGTGTATCTATAGAACCTGGTAGTACTGTACAAACATGAATGTCTTTGGCATTATCTAAATATAATTCCATGCGCAGAGAGTCGGAAAGACCACGAATCGCATATTTACTGATGGTGTAAGGGCTGGTGTATGGCTGACCCGTTACCCCCACTACTGAGGAAACATTGATCAGGTTACCGCTACCCTGTTCTCGGAAGTGCGGTAACACAGCCCGCGCACCGTAAATATAACCAAATAGATTGGTTTCAATTACCTGGCGAAATACTTCCGGGGGTGCTTCTTCAAATCTGGCAAATAAACTAACAGCGGCATTATTTACCCATACATCAATTCTGCCAAAAGATGCGATCGCCCGCTGGGTTAATTCTTGAACTTCCGACTCATTACTAACATCGGTTGGTATGGCTAGAGCCGTTCCACCCAAGTGTTGACATTCTTGGGCTACTTCTTCGAGTGCTGTTTGATTCCGTGCTGCTAACAGTAATGTTCCCCGTTTTTTGGCAAATTCTAGAGCTGTCGCCCGTCCAATACCGGTTGATGCACCTGTAATTACGATGACTGAATTTCTAATCGGTCGTGTCATATTCCTTTCTCCACCAGAGGATGTATGATTTAGCGTTATTGCCTTTAATTACTTCATTTCGTCTTTATAGCTACTACATAGCTTGATTTTAAAAATACTCGTACCAATCCTATAGAAAATATTGACATTTTTATCACAACCTTAAGATAGATATTTCTAATTATGATTATCCTCAGTCCAGGAGAATGACATTTTTCACCAATATTGACTCTCACAAGTATGAATTTAAATCACAAGATGAGATCCAAACATGATTAATTTAAGATTGCTTTGTCATCTACCATACTTAAACAATTTACTAAAATCTACCTCTTAATATCTCCCTGATTACATCATGCTTACCCCCAGTGATGGAATAAAAAGCATCATTGCTGAGGTAAAGTAAAATCACAATTATTCTCTGGCGGTGTTATGAAAATTGGCACTGATTATTTAGGTGATGGTGTTTGTACATTTACCGTTTGGGGTCCAAATTTAGCAACAGTCTCACTGGAAATTATCTCCCCCCAGCGGCGCTTACTTCCGATGCAGCAGTTAGGGGAATATTGGCAATTTACCGGGAGAGATATTGATCCAGGAACACAATATTTATATCTATTAAATAATAGTGAGTCTCGACCTGACCCAGCATCACATTTTCAGCCTTTAGATGTACATGGACCTTCCCAAGTTATAAATCATAGTTTTGGTTGGAGTGATCACAGTTGGTCTGGTGTTCCATTGGAAACCATGATTATCTATGAGTTGCATGTTGGTACTTTCACCCCGGAGGGAACCTTTACCGCGATTATTACCCGACTCCCAGATTTACGAGAGTTGGGAATAAATGCTATTGAACTTATGCCTGTAGCCCAATTTCCCGGAGAACGCAATTGGGGTTATGATGGTGTTTATCCCTTTGCGGTACATAATTCCTATGGTTCCCCTGATCAGTTAAAACAATTAGTTGATGCTTGTCATCAAGAGGGAATAGCTGTAATTTTAGATGTGGTTTATAACCACTTTGGCCCAGAGGGTAATTATACAAGTCGGTTCGCACCTTATCTCACAGAAACTTATCGCACTCCTTGGGGTAGTGCGATTAATTTTGATCATGCACATAGCTATAATGTGCGGCAATTTTTTCTTCAAAATGCCATATATTGGTTAACTGAATTTCATATTGACGCTTTACGCTTAGATGCTATTCACGCTATTTATGATTTGGGTGCAAAACACTTTTTAGCTGAACTGTCTGAAAATGTAGCTGTGCTTTCTCAGCAACAGGGACGGAAACTGTATTTAATTGCTGAAAGTGATTTAAATGACCCGCGTATTATTCGCCCACCTGAGTTGGGTGGTTATGGTATTGATGCTCAATGGAGTGACGACTTTCATCATTCATTATATAGTTTGTTGACAGGCGATCGCACAGGATACTATGAGGATTTTGGTCTGTGTGAACATCTAGTAAAAGCCTACCAAGATAGTTTTGTTTATGACTGGCAATATTCCCATTATCGCCAACGTTATCACGGAAATAACCCCAGCGATCGCCCTCCATCTCAATTTATAGTTTATAGCCAAAATCATGACCAGATAGGTAACAGAGTTTTAGGTGAAAGATTATCGCAACTGGTAAATTTTGACTCCTTAAAATTAGCTGCTGGTGTAGTTTTACTTTCTCCCTATATTCCTCTGTTATTTATGGGGGAAGAATATGGCGAACAATCACCATTTATATACTTTATTAGTCATTCAGACCCCCATTTAATTCAAGCAGTTAAACAAGGACGTAAACAGGAATTTTCGGTTTTTTATGCTCAAGGAGAACCTCCACCCCCAGAGTCAACTAACACCTTTAACCTCTGTAAGCTGAATTGGGAAAAACGCCAAGCAGGCCAGCATCAAGTTTTATTATCATTTTACCAAAAGCTGATTGAGATACGCCGCGAAAATCTCTCTTTATTACAAAGCGCCAGAGAAAATTTAGAAATAGGATTTCATGAAGAGAAAAAGCTAATTTCATGGTCTAAATATAGGGAAAATAACCAGATATTTTGCGCAATGAATTTTGATAATTATCAAGTTAGTTTTACCCAAAACTTTGCAAGTAATAATTGGGTTAAAGTTTTAGACTCTGCTGCAACCAAGTGGTTAGGTAGGGGTTCACAGTTACCGGTTCAAGTTAAATTACAGCAGGAATTAACCCTACCTCAGCAAAGTTTTGTAGTGTATCAAAAATCAACACCCAGACACAAACAGTAAAGAGTTAATTCTTGGGTAACCTCAAAAGGAGTTAGCTTTCCTATGCGCATACCTACAGCAACTTATCGCATTCAATTCAATTCTGCATTTAATTTTAATTCCGCTCAAAAAATTATCAAGTATCTGGATGATTTAGGTATTTCTGACCTATACGCATCACCAATATTTAAAGCCAGAAGGGGTAGTAATCACGGCTATGATATAGTTGACCCTAATCAATTAAACCCAGAGTTAGGAACACCGGCAGATTTTACGGCTTTAGTTGCAGAACTAAAACAGCATAATATGGGATGGTTACAAGATATTGTTCCTAACCATATGGCTTATGATACCCAAAATCAATATCTGATGAATGTTCTAGAAAATGGTAGTAATTCTGTTTATGCAAACTATTTTGATATTTCCTGGAATTCTCCCATAATTAATGGATTTAGTGAGAGTCAAGAACAACTTTTAGCACCTTTACTTGGTAACTTTTATGGTGATTCTTTGGAAAACGGGGAAATTAAACTTAAATATGGTCAAAATGGCTTGAGTGTGAATTATTATGATTTAAGCTTCCCGCTGAAACTGGAATCTTACGCTACATTTTTTGATCAAAATATAGCTAAATTATCTCAAGTTTTAGGGAGAAATAATCCCATATTTGTCAGACTATTAGGCATTCTTTATATAGTCAAACATATACCTGCTGATGTCACACCAAAGGAAAGACAAGACCAAATTGATTTTGTCAAAGGATTATTATGGGAACTTTATACGGAACATAAAGAATTTCAAGGATTTATTGATAAAAATCTCAATTTTTTTAATGGTCAACCCGGTAACCCAGAAAGCTTTAATCTTTTAGATAGTTTACTCTCTGAACAATTTTTCCGCCTCGCTTTTTGGAAGGTGGGCGCAGAAGAGATTAATTACAGGAGGTTTTTCACTATTAACGAGTTAATTTCTGTTAAAAGTGAAGATTTTCAGGTATTTGAACACACCCACACTTTAATTACTAACTTGGTGAAGGAAAATCAAATTACCGGTTTACGAGTTGACCATATTGATGGTCTTTATAACCCAACTGAGTATTTGCAGAGATTACAATCAAAAGTAGGGGATACATACATCATCGTCGAAAAGATTTTGCAAGCAGGAGAAGATTTACCTCACAACTGGTCAATTCAGGGGACTACGGGTTATGATTTCTTAAATTATCTGAATGGTATTTTTTGTCAACCTGTAAGCGCACAAGCTTTGACCAAAACTTATTGCAATGTGACAGGTTTTAGAACCCCCTATGATCAATTGACTGTTGATAAAAAACACTTAATTTTAGAAACAAATTTAGCTGGAGATGTTGATAATTTAACTTATATTTTTAAGAAAATAGCGAGTAAATATCGTTATGGTAATGATTTTACCATTAATGGTTTAAAACGAGCGATCGCCCAAATCCTCACTTTATTTCCCATTTATCGAACTTATACCCATCAAAGTCATATTTTAGCTGCAGACCGCCAATATATCACAGCAGTAATTCAACAAGCTAAATCAAATCTACCTCTATTACACCATGAATTAACTTTCATTGAAAAAGTCCTGTTACTGGAATATGAAAATTCTCTCACACCAGAAGACCAAGAGCAATGGCTGTATTTCGTCATGCGACTACAACAGTATACCGGTCCCTTAATGGCTAAAGGCGTTGAAGACACTGCATTATATGTTTATAACCGGTTTATTTCCTTAAATGAAGTTGGTGGAAACCCTGCTAAATTTGGTTTCACTATTACCGATTTCCATGACTTTAACCAACAGCGCCAAACTCGTTGGCTACACTCGGTGAATACTACCTCTACCCATGATACTAAAAGAGGTGAAGATGTTCGCGCCAGATTAAATGTTTTATCAGAAATTCCCGAAGAATGGCAAAAACAAGTTTATGGATTTTGTGAAATCAGCCGTGTTCACAAAACCACTATAAATAAAACTTTATCCATACCAGATACTAATGACGAATATCAATTATATCAGATGCTCATAGGGGCATTGCCATTTTTTGAACGTGAGTATAGCAACTTTAATCAACGTATTCAAGACTATGTACTCAAAGCTGCTAGAGAAGCTAAACTTTACACAGCATGGCTGCGACCAAATCAAACCTATGAAAACGCTTTAACTAAATTTGTGGCAGAAGTGTTAAAATTGTCGCCAGAAAATAAATTTTGGCAGAAATTTTTACCCTTTCAGCAAAAGGTCGCCTACTATGGTATTTTTAACTCTTTATCCCAGACATTAATAAAAATCACCTCCCCGGGAGTTCCAGACTTTTATCAAGGAACTGAACTTTGGGATTTGAGTATGGTAGACCCGGATAATCGTCGTCAAGTTGATTTTGCGATTCGCCAGGATCATCTCAAATTCATTAAACAAGAAATCCAGACGGATATTTTAAACTTGATAGATAAATTGTTAGCAAGTAAAGAAGATGGTAGGATAAAATTATTTCTCACTACCCAAGCCTTAAAAGCAAGAAGAGAAAACATCAGGGTTTTTCAAGAGGGTAGTTATATTCCCTTAGAAACTGGGGGAAAATTTTCAGACCATATCATTGCTTTTGCGAGAATACATGGTGATGATCAAATCATTACCATTGCACCCCGCTTTCTTACCAGTGTAATTCAACCAGGTGAATATCCCCTTGGTTTATCAGTCTGGGATAATACCTATATTCAATTACCACCAGTTGCGTCCTTGATGTGGCAAGATAGCATTACCGGGGAAAAGCTCAAAGCTGATAAAAATATCATGGTTGGGGAAGCACTACAAAACTTCCCCGTAGCACTTTTAAAAAAGTGTAACTCAGATCAAAAAACTTGGCGATAGCGTGGATTAAACTATACCTTGACAAAATTCAAGGTGCTAATCGAGCCTTACCTTGACGCTGCTTTTCATACCATTGTGCGATCGCCGGTGTCCATTCTACAAAATGAGGCCACATCAGTTCACACAACTTTTGAATTTCCAATTGAGCATCCTTTTTATATCTCATATCACAAAAGTGCATGAAGGAGCGTAAATTGAAACTGACCACAAAATGCTGGCGATAATCAAAAGGTACCTTACCTCTAGCGTGTTCCTCAGACATTCCCCCTTCAAAATCAGCTTTATAACGCTTCGCAGCTTCCAGACACCATGCTAAATCCGCTGTGCGTTGTTCGGGAGAATAGTAATATTTTTTACCATTTCTATCGGAGTAATAACCAACTGGACGCAGGTAAAAAACCTCTTCAATGTCTTTTTTGCCTTCCACTACATCAATAAATTGGTTACCCGTATACCTAAAAGACTGGACATCAAAGGATACAGAAATTCTATGAGTACGAGCCTGCTGCATCACACTATGGGGAAAATAACCACAGTTGAAAACAATTTGGGGATGCTCCAGTGGTCCATAATGTCCCCTTTCCCCCGCTAATAGTCGCTTGAGAATAATTTCGCCACATTTTGACTCTGTAGGCCAGGAGTCACGCTGATCATACACTAAGCCATCACTATAATCTTGGTGCATCGCGGCGTAAATCACCTGCTGAGGATTTGGTGTTTTGGCAATAACCTCTACTCGAAATCGATCCATTGATAAATTGTAGCCTGTTCGTGAAATGTCTTGTCAACCCGATTCATTATCATAGCTCTTTCATCCACTAGGGAAGCCAACTAAAACTTGATCTAGATACTTTACAAAAATTAATTTACCTGTTACAATTATTCACATAAGATATAAAAGACAGGAAAAACCACATGCGTAGCAACACAAGCATTGTTGACGAACAAGGTCTGATGAACAACTTTGCCATTGAGCCAAAGGTTTATGTAGATGAGCAAGGCGATCGCACCGGGTTTACTCCCTACGCCGAATTACTCAACGGTCGTTTAGCAATGATTGGTTTTGTCTCCCTCATAGCATTAGAAGTATTCACAGGACATGGTATCTTCGGCCTATTGGCGAGCCTGTAAAAACTAATCTTGACAATTTAATATTTAAAATATGATTAAGACGTTTATAGTGAACGTCTTTAATTTTATGGAGAGTTCCATGGTATTTTGACAGTAACGCACCAGCAAGATCCGTTGTCAAATGACATTATCAGGGTGAACTATGGTTTTAACTGCTTCCACAATGTTGCCATTAGGCACACAAGCACCAGGTTTTCATCTACCAGAAGTGGTATCTGGAAAAACAATTTCCCTAGACACATTTGCTGATAAAAAAGCATTATTAATCATGTTTATTTGTCAGCATTGCCCATTTGTCAAACATATTAAAACCGAATTAGCCCAGCTAGGAAAAGACTATTTCAACAGTGATTTAGGTATCCTTGCCATCAGTGCTAATGATGCGGAAAAATACCCGGATGATGGGCCAGAGTCTTTGAAAGCAATGGCTATAGAACTTGATTTTAAGTTTCCTTTGTGTTACGACCAGATCCAGGAGACTGCAAAAGCTTATACAGCCGCTTGTACACCAGATTTCTTCCTATTTAACGCCCAACGTCAACTCGCTTATCGGGGACAACTAGATGATAGCCGTCCCAGTAATAATCAACCGGTGACAGGTGCAGATTTACGCAGTGCGATCGCCGCAGTGTTGGCCGGTCAACCCATTAAGATAGAACAAAAGCCCAGTATTGGCTGCAATATTAAATGGAAACCTGGAAATGAACCCAGTTATTTCGGGTAATTGGGGTCGGAGATGAAAGCAATTCTTCCCCAGTTCCCATTCCCAAAAAAAACCTTGCTTAGTGGTGAATTTCTAGATTCAAGATGTAACTTCCCAATTGGACTTTTTCAGCCCATAATTCATATTCCAGATGCAAATACTCTGGTAAATAATTTCCCTTGAGTGAGAGGATTTTCGTAAAATTTCGTAACCGCATGGGAGTATGAGGTTGCAAAGACTCTGTAGGTAACCAATAACGGCTCACTCCATAAACGCCTTGTTCCCAGAAATGACGATAACTAACTTGATCATTACCTTGCATAGTCATAATTACGCGGTAGGGCGAAATCTCCAACCACAAAATTCGCGGACTTCTGGGGGTTTGAGCTTGCTTGTGATTTCCGTGATAGATGTCTTGTGAACCTAAAGAACTGGCCACTTCACAGGTAATTAGGGGCGGTACTGTCAACAGTAAATGGAATTTATCAGTATCTTTTTGATACAGTGTACACGCAGTCTCAACCACAGACCGGAGGGGCAGATCAGTGGAAATAAGTGATAAACATACAGGTTTGCGGTGATGGGTCAGCATGGGAGCGATGGGAGCTAAACGCTATTGAATGAGATAAAAATAACACTAATACTTTTAGCTGTGACAATCAGCGAGTAAATGGTCAAACATCCTTAATACTAACTGAATTTGCTGATTGGGTAAGTGAAATAAGTTAACACAAAAATCCATAGAAAAATCAAAAAATCTCAAATATTTTAGAAGGAACTACCTCTAGTTGGCTTCCCCTGAACTGGAGGTAGTTGATACCAAGCCGTCAAAGCCACCGCCAAAGCATCAGCAGCATCATCTGGTCGGGGGATCTCATCTAAGTCCAATTCCTGCGCCACAGCATCTTGCACTTCAGACTTATCGGCATTACCATAACCCGTTAGGGCTTGTTTAATTTGGGCGGGAGTAAATTCCACATAGGTCAGCTGATGCTGTGCTAAAGCTAACAAAAGCACACCTCTAGCCTGTGCCACAAGAATTGTACTCGACATCCGATAGAAAAATAATTTTTCTACCGCCACCAAATCTGGCTGTAATTCCTGAATCACAGTGTGTAAATCGTCAAATAACGTACACAGGCGCTGTCCCATATCCATTTTAGCAGAGGTCTGGATGACCCCGAAATCTACCATTTTCACCGATTTATCGGTGATTTGATCCGGATTCTGGGTGCAACTAATTAGCCCGAAGCCCAAAATTGCTAATCCCGGATCTAATCCTAAAATACGTTTTTCCATTAAATTCAAGTTGAAAGTCACACTGGCAAGTTTGACCACTTGCTGCTAATCTAAAATCCTGAATCAAGTTTAAATTTCACATTTGATGTTAAGCCAAGTAGGGTAAATTTCCTGTTAATCATTTATTTTGTAGCACTGGTCTGAATCAGGTATGTCAATTGGTTTTCTCAATCGGCTTCTTAAAGCCCTGCAAAAGCAGTCTACCTGCTTCACCTCTCACCGTCTCAACCAGTGGTTCAAGTGGTTATCCCCAGGACTAGCTATAAAACGTTGGTTACTTATCAGTCTGGGGGGTGTACTGTTGGCAATTTTGGGGTTAGCAATATCGGTGAAGCTAACCCCAATTTTTTGGGCTATAGAGTTGCTTAGGAGTTTTTTGGCAGTAATTGCTGAGGTTTTACCCCACTATATTAGTGGACCGTTGGTGTTACTGGCTGGTTTACTGTTGCTGCTTTGGGGTCAAACTCGGACTGTAGGCTCAATTACTCAGGTGCTACGACCAGATAGTGAAGAAGAATTAATTGACGTCCTGATGGCACATCGCCGATTATACCGCGGTCCAAAAATTGTCGTGATTGGTGGTGGTACAGGACTTTCTACTTTATTACGGGGATTGAAAACCTATAGCGCCAATATTACCGCCATTGTAACTGTAGCTGATGATGGTGGGTCTTCGGGGCGGTTACGTCAGGAATTTGGTGTTTTACCACCGGGGGATATTCGTAATTGTGTGGCCGCACTGGCAAATGAAGAAAAGTTATTAACAGAATTATTTCAATATCGTTTTAAGGCTGGGGATGGGTTGATAGGCCATAGTTTTGGCAATTTGTTTTTAACTGCTATGAGTGATATTACTGGGGATTTAGAACAGGCGGTAGCAGCCAGTTCTAAGGTGCTAGCCGTACAAGGACAAGTGTTACCGGCTACTCTAAGTGATGTGAGTCTCTGGGCAGAATTAGAGGATGGTCGTCGCATTGAGGGAGAATCTAGTATTCCTGAAGCCGGGGGTAAAATTGTCAAAATTGGCTGTATTCCCCCAAATCCCCCGGCTTTGCCCGCAGCGATTAAGTCCATTAAGGAGGCTGACTATATTATTATTGGCCCTGGTAGTTTGTATACTAGTATCATTCCGAATTTACTTATACCAGAAATCGCCGATGCGATCGCCAAATCTACAGCCCCTCGCATCTACATTTGCAATATCATGACTCAACCGGGAGAAACCCAGGGATATACTGTTGGTGACCATATTCAAGCTATTGATGCAGTATGCGGAAACAGACAACTGTTTGATGCGGTTTTAGTACACAAAAAATCTCCCTCTGCGACATCACTCATCCGTTATGCTCAACAAAATTCCCATCCAGTATTCTTGGATAGAGAAAATGTCACCCTATTAGGGCGGCGAATTGTTCTAGCTAATGTCTTATATGAAGATGAAACAGGTTATGTGCGTCACAATCCCCAGAAACTAGCACGAGTGTTATTACGGTGGTACAGTGGAAATCATCATGGCAAGTGAATTCAAAATGGAACCAGAAAAAATATCCCATTTTGACCCGTATGGGAATATTGTACTTACAGATGCACAGGCAACTCTCAGCTTAGGCATCACACTTGGTCAAAACCTCACTCCTGGGACTGTAATTTTATTAGAAGGTGATTTAGGCAGTGGTAAAACTACCCTAGTGCAGGGAATTGGTCAAGGTTTAGGCATCACTGAATCAATTGTTAGTCCTACTTTTACCCTGATTAATGAGTATACCCAAGGGCGTATCCCTCTATACCATTTAGATTTATATCGCCTAGAACCCTCTGAGGTTGTGGCTTTGAACCTAGAAACTTATTGGGAAGGTGTGGAGGTGATACCGGGAATCGTGGCCATTGAATGGCCACAACGAATGTGCTACAAGCCGGATAGTTATCTGAGGGTGTTATTGACCTATGGGGAAGACGGGACTCGTCAAGCCCAAATTACTAGGCTCTAGGTATGGTTTACCTGTAGGCTAAAAGAGCGATCGCCTTAAGCTACACAAGCTCAAAAAGCGATCACCCAAAAGGGAACACACTAAAATTGGCGATCGCAGTCTATCATCATCCCTCAGATTTTTGGCGTATTCCTGAGTTTGTGTTAACTATCAGGGATGATTATGACTTGTATCTGCGGCACTATACAGAAGGATGGACCGAGACTATTATGTATTTTGTACCTCACAAGGCTTAAACAGCAATAATTACAGCGCATTTTATCTGAGTAGGTACAAGGGCGGGCACCGATGCCCACCCCACAAGATTTATGATATTAAGGTGTGTACTTTATTTATTTGAAAAGTGCTGTATATTATTATCATTCCTATCTCAACGGTTGAGAATCCTAGACACTGGAAAAACAGCGAAAAGTGTCTCCAGAGATTTCAACGTCCTCTGTCTAAAACCAAAAAAGCATCAAAGCACAAAAGCTCAAGCGAAAAATCGCCTGAGTAGGGAAAATCAGGTTATCAATTTGAGAAAAGGTTACAGTATTAACACTGACAGTTGTCAAGGTGCGGAATTTTCCTAATAACCTTGCTTGTGGAATATTCATACTAAATGCATGAAAATGCCGCTATCTACCACTACCACGCTCATCAGCAAAACTTACGGTTATCATTGTTGTTTTCATGATTCCAAAATCAATTAAATATTCCTGAATATGTGAACAGCTAGTAGATGAATGTTAACTAACTCAAACCATCCGACGAGATTGCCTTGATTAGCAATATCTGTGAACTTACCAGCAGTTTTTAATACTTACCCTGTTTTTTCATCTGCCGCCACGACTGTTATTCCTATTGCTTCATTGTTTTGATGTCCCGGTAAATAATGGTTAAGTTTGTGTGATCAGATGCTGATTTATCTGGTTGTGTTTCGACTGACTGCCTGCTGTAAAGCTGGTGATCAAAGTTACAGAAGAAAATCAAAAATAATCAGAAATATCAGAATTAAGTTTTCAGACGGTTCAGTTAAATGAATACGAAATTCTTATATGTATCAAACATAGTTTTGAAAAAAATTGCCCGTTTACTTAACTCTAGTTATTGAATACGTTGTTTAAATCCAAAATCCGGATAGTTTCCACACAAAAACTCATATTTAAAATATATATCCTGAACTTATCCTTGTCAGTAGTATTCCCCGGTGGGATTCGGGATTTACAGAGCAACAGTTACTGATAGTAGATGAATGAGATTAATTTATTTAAATGATTTTTCTTAGAAGTTATACTTATAAATTTATGTAGGTGAGAATAGATATAAACATCAGATTATATATTGACATAAAGCATTTCCCATGATCGTGAGTTATAAAGTTTTTTAGTTTTAGGGAATGGGGAATGGGGAATAGGTAATGAGGAATGGGGAATGGGGAATGGGGAATGGGGAACAAACTGGTGTGTACTTAATTGGCCTGAAAAAGGCTTTAAAGCCACTTTTAAGTGAGTAGCCCCTACCAAAAAACGCGCACAGTACCCCTAGTTTCTAACTATGGGGGGTGTAGTGCGCTAGCGACTTCACCGGTTTCTAGCCGTGGGGAGTGTCAAATAAAGCTTAAAGCCTGTCCCCGTACCTCTGTATTTACCTTACCTTGGTCATAAACAATTTCACCGCCGACGATAGTGGTTACAGGCCATCCTGTGAGGTTCCAGCCCTCAAAGGGACTCCAACCACACTTAGTTAAGAGTTCCTCCCTGCGGACGGGATGATAGGTGTTTAAATCTACTAGAACTAAATCCGCATCATAACCAGGAGCGATCGCCCCCTTATTGGGGATACCATAAGCCACCGCCACCGCGTGAGACATCCAATTAACCACTTGAGACACAGTACAGCGACCTTCCTGAGCTGCAGTTAACATCACTGGTAGAGAAGTTTCTACCCCCGGCATTCCAGAGGGGGTATTGGGGTATTCTTGAGCCTTTTCTGCCAAGGTGTGGGGGGCGTGGTCTGTAGCAATAAAATCAATCACACCGTCGCGCAGAGCTTGCCACAGTACCTCATTATCGTGGGGCGATCGCAAGGGTGGATTCATCTGGGCTAAAGTGCCAATTGTTGCATAAGCACTAGTATTCAATACTAAATGCTGTGGTGTTACCTCTGCTGTCACCCAACTAGGTTTATCCTGACGTAGTAACTCAGCTTCCTCCGCCGTGGACATATGGAGGATATGCAGACGGCGTTGATATTTGCGAGAAAGTTTTAATGCTAATTGAGTGGCTAAAAGTGCCGCTTGATTATCTTGAATCTGAGAGTGAACCGCTGGATCATGAATACCGGCAAATTCCTGACGACGTTGGTTAATTCTCGCTTGGTCTTCCGCATGAACAGCAATTAAGCGATCGCCTCGAGCAAATATAGCATCTAAAGCCTCTTCTTGATCCATCAGTAACTGACCATGCATCGACCCCATAAAAACTTTAATTCCTGGTGTCGGCGTTGCCAAAAGTAAATCTGGCAGATTCTCAGGGGTAGCGCCAATAAAAAAGCCATAATTAACCACGCACTTACTGGCTGCACGTTGCAACTTATCATCTAAAGCTTGCTGAGTGGTAGTCAGCGGGCGGGTGTTAGGCATTTCCAAAAAGGAAGTCACACCACCTTTGGCACAGGCACAACTGGCCGTAAACAAGTCTTCCTTATATTCTAGACCCGGTTCACGAAAATGCACCTGGGGGTCAATAACTCCCGGCAACAAAGTTAACCCTTGAGCGTCAATTTCTGTAGTTGGTGCAGCGGTGGAAATCTGGGGCGCAACTTCAACTATTTGGCGATCGCGCGTTAGCACATCCCCCACCATTAACTCACCATTGGGGAGAATAATATTAGCGCCGCGAATTAGTAAACTATATGGAGATGACATGAGGTTAATAGGATTTCAACAGATACTCCTGCTTTTAGGATAAACTTGATTGCCAGTTAATTTCCCTTATTATTGGGATGTATTTTTACATATCCTGACTACCTTTGGCATCCCAGAGCGCAAAAAGTTAATTTTTAATTGCTTAAACCTTCTATGATCAATGATCACTTCAAGTCAGAAAACAGAATTTACTCGTTAAGATTAAAGAATATATTCTCCGCCAACGAGTTAATTACTGTCCTCCTGCCAAATTTTCAGTAATTTCATGCAAAATCAAGTGTCTGATAACAACTCCGCTCAACAATCTGATAATTCGTGGTTTGCCGAACTAGCTAGAACAGTTGTATTAAGCATTGTGCTAGCTCTAGGCATTCGTACCTTTGTAGCCGAAGCTCGCTGGATTCCTTCCGGCTCTATGGAGCCTACACTCAATGGTACTCCCGACCAGTGGAAGGCAGACAAGATAATTGTCGATAAATTGAAGTATAGGTTTTCTCGACCACTGCGCGGAGATATTGTCGTCTTTTCTCCCACACAAACACTACAAAACGAACAATACAAAGACGCCTTTATTAAACGTATAGTAGCCCTACCAGGAGAAAAGGTACAACTTAAGGATGGGCAAGTGTACATTAATAATGAACCCCTGAAGGAACTTAGCTACCTGTCCTCCGAGCGGCGCACAGAAATTGATGTTTGTACATCAGCCACCCAGCAAGCATACTTAGCACAACCGCAAACCATACCCCCTGACTCATACCTAGTTTTAGGTGATAATCGCAACAGTAGCTATGACAGCCGCTGCTGGGGTGTTGTTCCCCGGGAGAATATTATCGGTCGTGCCGTACTCCGTTTTTGGCCGCTAAATAATATTGGGGGACTGAATTAGCCGCTATTGTATGCCTAGAGTCAATTACAGTCAAACCCCCCGGATGGGGAATTGCGCTCAATTCCTGGCGTTCATTCTTGTTCAGCAGCAATGAATACCAGGAAGTATGAATTTATAACGAAAAATCAAATAGTCGCCGCCAAATATCTGACCATAGAGGCTTGACAGACCATTGACAACAATGAGACTCTAACTACTAAGAACTCAAGCTCAGAAAATCAAGACTTTTTTATATATTCGAGACTACTATTTTTAGTTTCATAACAGCATAATAGAAATGTGACTGATTTGTTAGCCCCTTTACAATCCTTGAAAGCAGGAAACTGGTTCAAACTGATCTGCGGAGCCAGCTACCAACATCTGCCCGCCGTCAGAAGTTTAACATTAGCCTATACATTGGCGGGTGCTGACTGTATAGATGTGGCTGCTGACCCTGCTGTGATCGCAGCAGCCCAGGAAGGGTTGCAAGTAGCCAAGAGTTTGGTCAAGGATGCTAAACAGAGGGGTTATGGCTATAGAGGTAACTTACCTTTTTTGATGGTGAGCTTGAACGATGGCGAAGATCCCCATTTTCGTAAAGCCGAGTTTAACTCTAGTGACTGTCCCCCAGATTGCCCTAGACCCTGTGAAACTATTTGCCCGGCACAAGCCATCATATTTAAGAGTATAAGTGAATTTTCGGGGATTGAAGCCCAAAAGTGTTACGGCTGTGGACGTTGCCTACCCATTTGCCCATATGATAAAATTTATACAAAATCATATATATCCAGTGGGACGGCGATCGCACCATTAGTGATTTCCCAGGTAGTAGATGCCTTAGAAATTCATACAAAAGTCGGAAATTTGGCAGAATTTAGGCAACTATGGCAAACAATTGCACCATGGGCTGACCAACTCCAATTAGTAGCCATTAGCTGCCCAGATGGGGAGGGAATAATTGACTACCTCCGAGAAATTACTGATATAATTACCTCCTTCTCTGGTGCCTTAATTTGGCAGACAGACGGACGCCCTATGAGTGGTGATATTGGGGATGGCACCACCTTAGCAACGGTGAAATTAGGGCAGAAAGTTTTGACAGCTAACTTACCGGGGTATGTCCAATTAGCAGGTGGCACTAATAGCTACACAGTTGCTAAGTTAAAAGCAATGGGGCTATTGAAATCTGTCAACAGTGCTCATGTTTCTGGCATCGCTTACGGTAGCTACGCCCGTGTGCTGCTGTCACCAGTTCTCGAACAGTTAGAGAATCAGGAGGTGAGTCAAACCAGTGTTAAGGCCAAACTGCGCCTGGAAGAAGAACCCGAATTACTCTGGCGAGCAGTCAAGCTTGCCCATTCCCTAGTTTCCCAGATCAAGTCATAGCAGGAGCTATCACTCCTCCTTCACTTTGGCCGCCTTCAGTGTAAACGTTATCTCTCAAAAGGTCACCATAGAAAGCATGACGATTAAAGAAGACCTTCAAAAGTTATTAGACATTTTACCCCAAGACCTGCAGAAAGTTCTAGAAAGTCATCCCCAACGAGATAATTTAGTAGAAGTGGTCTTGGATCTTGGGCGTTGTCCAGAGGCTCGCTTTCCTCATCAAGCTGAGTATCTGAGCGAAACACCGGTGACTCAAGCACAAATCGACGATTGTATTCAGCGCGTGGGAATTTTTAGCGGAGATAACCGAGCCGGAATTGAGCTAACTTTACACCGTATCAGTGCTATCCGTAACCGCAGTGGTAAAATTATTGGCTTGACCTGTCGTGTGGGTCGGGCAATATTCGGCACTATTGGCATGATCCGCGATTTAGTGGAAACTGGTAAATCAATTCTGATGCTGGGGCGACCAGGTGTGGGTAAAACCACGGCTTTAAGAGAAATTGCCCGGGTTTTGGCGGATGATTTACGTAAGCGAGTAGTAATTATTGACACCTCCAATGAAATCGCTGGGGATGGTGACGTGCCGCACCCGGCCATTGGTAGGGCTAGACGGATGCAGGTCGCACAACCGGAACTACAGCATCAGGTGATGATTGAGGCTGTGGAAAACCATATGCCAGAAGTGATCGTTATTGATGAAATTGGTACGGAATTAGAAGCTTTAGCGGCTCGGACTATTGCGGAACGGGGTGTACAGTTAGTTGGTACTGCTCACGGTAATCAAATTGCCAACCTGATTAAAAACCCGACCCTTTCTGATTTAGTTGGCGGTATTCAGGCTGTGACCTTAGGGGATGACGAAGCTAGAAGGCGGGGTAGTCAAAAGACTGTTCTGGAGCGCAAAGCCCCACCGACTTTTGAAATTGCTGTAGAAATGTTAGAACGGCAGCGCTGGGTAATACATGAAAGTGTAGCTGATACTGTAGATACCCTCCTGAGAGGTCGTCAGCCTAGCCCACAAACTAGAACCGTAGATGACCAGGGGAAGGTTTCCATTACGCGGCAGTTATCCCTGGTTAAAGGTCTGGGTGGGGAGTTTCCCAGCACAGAGGAATCTTTGCCACCAGTGCGACCAACTAATGGCTGGCGTTCATCAGGACAAATGGTAGCACTACCTCCCCTGTCTTTAGAACGGGAGCGGGTAAGTGCACCTACTGAGTTTGACCGCTTGCTGGATGAGTCTTTTAACTATTCTGAGAGTTTTGATGTCAAGACCAGTAGATACACTGGACCCAATGGTGAAGATTTACCACTACATATTTATCCCTATGGTGTCAGTCGTCACCAACTAGAACAGGTAATTGCTGTATTAAATCTGCCAGTGATTTTAACTAAAGACATTGACACATCTGATGCAGTTTTAGCACTGCGATCGCACGTGAAAAACCAGGCCAAACTCAGGCAAATGGCTAAAGCCCGCCATGTGCCAATTCACATGATTAAGGCTAGTACAATTCCCCAGATTACCCGTGGTTTGCGGCGGTTGCTGAACATGGAAGATCCGGAAATGACCGATGAGCTAGAACTACAACTGTTTTTACACAGTGGCACTGATGATGAGGTGGACGCCCTAGAAGAAGCTAGACTGGCTGTGGAGCAGATTGTCATTCCTAAAGGACAGCCTGTAGAGTTATTACCCCGTTCTTCTAAGGTACGGAAGATGCAGCATGAGCTGGTAGAACATTATCGGCTCAAGTCTGATAGTTTTGGGGAAGAACCAAATCGGCGGTTACGGATTTATCCAGCTTAATGGTTACACTGGGCTAACTTTAGCTCGATACAGTAGCTTGTGTCCCTGGAGATAGCCCGTGTAACGTACTTTCACTGTTGCGCCTGGTTCTGCTGTCCCTTCGATTAATTGGTGTATTTGGGGATTATATGCTACCTCTGCTCCCACAGGGGCGATCGCCTCTATTCCCCACTGCTGTAACAGTCTTTCTAAGGGTTTCTGCACCAAAGGCACAATTTTAATTGCAGCTAGCTGGGGATTTTCCTCAGCTTTTTGCGCCGCTGTCGGCCATTGTAATAATAAAGATTCCAGCAGTTGTAAACTCGACTGCTGGAACTCCTGTATTAACATTTCTCGCTGTTGTTCTAATTGCTGTTGCGATCGCTGGTACTCTGTTCTTAATGCTTCTATCTCCGTTTGGCTACCGGGTAGGTCATCCTGAGTAGTCACCGGTGAAAAAGTCTCTATTAATTCAGCCAATGAAATCTTCAGCACTTGGGATAACTTCAGCAGCACATCCACCCGCATCTGTGTTAATTTCCCTTGTCGCAGCCGTAAAATTTGCCGTTCTGAAACCCCAGCATCACGACTTAAGGCTTTAAAACTAGGGATATTTACACGCTGCATCAAATTTTGCAGCTTTTGGGTGTGATTACTCATTGGTTAAGCGGTGACATATTTAACTTATATACCATGGGCGGGCAGGATGCCCACCCCACAAAAGTTTCATGTAAATATTTTTTAGGTTATTCTTCCAGTAAACTTCTCAACATCCAAGCGGTCTTCTCATGAACTTGCATCCGTTGAGTTAATAAGTCGGCGGTGGGTTCGTCGTTCACCTCTTCCAGTACGGGAAAAATAGAGCGTGCAGTTCTGACTACCGCTTCTTGTCCTTCCACCAGCAAGCTAATCATTTCCTTAGCTTTAGGAACTCCCGCAGTTTCCGCAATTGAACTGAGTTTAGCATATTCGCTGTAGGTTCCCGGTGCTGGGTATCCCAAGGCTCTAATCCTTTCTGCAATTAAATCTACCGCTAAAGCGAGTTCTGTATACTGTGTCTCAAACATTAAATGTAAGGTTTGGAACATTGGACCTGTAACGTTCCAATGAAAGTTATGGGTTTTGAGATACAGTGTATAAGTGTCAGCTAATAAACGAGATAACCCCTCGGCAATTTTCGCTCTACTCGCGTCGTCAATACCGATATTGACATTTTTAGCTGTTGCTTGAGATGACATATTTTTTCTCCTGTTTACTTGTATCCGATTATGCTAAGTGCATCTTGAGTACCCTAGGTGTAGCTTTACGGACTCTCGCCTTGATTGTTACTTTACCTAAACGCTGACAAGCTTCATAACGGTGACAACCGGAAAACCCATAATACTGTCCCTCCACTTCTAGGACATCGATGGGTTCCTGTTGTCCAATCGCTGCAATAGACTCCATTAAGGCTTGGACTTTATCAGGGTCGTTGACACGGGGTAAAGGGCGTTTGATTTGATTTAAGGGGATTTCTTCAACTCTCATCATCCTTCTTTCCTCTCCCACTTTAATCATAGTCATTATGACTTTGATTTACAATTAAGTTGAGTAAAAAATTGTGAATGTATATTAAATAACTACTTACCGTAAAGTAGGCGATCGCCTTGACACCAGCAATATCGTTAAATTTTCGAGCTTCTGAGAATTTAGTTATAGCAGTTTATACCTAGATAAAATACAGGTATTAATTGTATAACTATTGTGGGGTGGGCATCCTGCCCGCTCTACCCTACCCACTTAGATGAAGTCCGCTGTAAGTGCTTACTCACCTTCTACATCTATCTCTTGTATATTGAAAATTGGTAAATCTGTCTGCACTTCTAAAGAGTTGGACTTTTCTAACTCTGTTGGTTGTGGAAACTCCGTAGCTGCAAATAATTCACTGTTAATCACTTCCTCAAATAAGGAAGATAAACTAGGATATAAATCTACAGTAGCATCTAAAACCCAGAGTAAATCAAGCAATTCACCATCAAATTGCCAGGTTTGAGGACGAATATCATCCAAAGGTGAGGACTTTTTACCAGCACCGTCTCTCATCCTATAAGCTAACCAGGACTTGACAACTTCTAAACCTGAAACACTAAAATTATAAACTTCTGGACGGACATTTTCAAATACACCTCTACCAACTTTTAATTCTTGTGTACCCACATCATAAGAAAATTCTGTGGGATAATCATTGACTGTATTGGGTATTCCTACTTGACAACGAACTTTACCAATAGGAATTTTACCTGGTTTTTTACCACTGGGAACAAACCTTTCACCATAGGTATGTAACCAAACTAAAGTGCGTCCTATTTCCACTACTTTGATAAATAAATCCCTATTTTTAGTAATGGGAATCCTTGGTCCAGGTGTTTCTAGTTCATGCCAAAATTCTTTGACATATTTGGGAGTTGCTAGTATAGCATAACAATAGGCAAAAAAATATTGTGGTGCAATATTGTAATTGAGTATATTACTAATAACTTCTAAAACTCCAGTGGTAATATTAGGTTGATTAGCTTCATAATTTCTCCAGAGAGGAATAATATCTTTTGCTCCACGCCCACAAAAATGATGTAAATCAGGAATTAAAGCAGTAACAACAGCAGCAGAACCTTCACCTAGAACATTAGTTAATAAACTTGTCATATAAACCTGCTGATCACTGTGAGAACGTCGTAAATTGGGTCTAGGGCGATCGCACAATCTATTATCTAATAAAGCCCACTGGCGATCAAAACTGCGATAAGCATAACGAATTGGTTCTACAGGTAAATCCTTAGATAATAAATTAGCAATGGGAGCTAATAAATTTCCTTTATCTTCTAAAGATGAATACTGTTTACTAATTTTTCTAGCATCTGTTTCTTTAAACAGTTTTTTCTGTATCCCTGGCGATTTACTAGCATTAATCAAAGTTTGCCAACGTTTATTTAAAACTTCCTTATTTTCACCAATAGTCCATTTTCTTTTAAATTGAATACCATTTTCTTGCCAAGGAAATAAATCAGTTAACTTTGCCCAATTCCAATAATGTGTATCACTAACAGGTAAAAATAAATCAGTCCAATTATTAGGACATTCACGCCATTGTAAATCTTTAAAAGAGTGAATATTATCTAAAATTGCTAGTTTTTCTTGAGTTGTACCATCAATTATAGTAAAATGAACTTTAGCAGCAACTTCAGGTTGAGGTTGGTTGTAACAAACCCCAATAGCAATAGCCACAGGAGTTTGAATTGCAAACACATTATCTGTTTTTCTAGCCCCTAAATTATCACCTTCCAAATCAATAATCCACAGTTCATCAAACGTTTGACGCATCACCTTACGCATTCCCGCAAATCCAGGGCCACGCAAATAGGAAGAAGCTGTAATAAAACTGATAATTCCGGCTTTATTTTCTGTGTTAGCTTCAAATACTTTCCACAAAGCCCATCGCCAAAAATAAACATAGTCATTATATAAATTTTTAGCATGAACACCATAACCCATTTCTGTTAATGGTTCTAGAAAATCCTCTAAAATAGGACGTTTTTTAATTAATTGCCGATTTTCATCTACCTTTTGCTCATCATCTCCAAATCTGACCCATCCACCCTTTCTTTTTTGATTAATTAAATCATCTTCATCAATTGTTTGACGGTTATAAGGTGGATTTCCTAAGCAAACCATCACCGGTGTATTTTGTTTAATTTTTTGAGCGCGTTTATATTCTTGACCTAAAGATTTGTAAATTAAAGGTAAATTACCACTTAATTGAGCATAGGGAGATTCTAAAGTATCACTCAAATAAACATGAACACCATTTTCAGGTAAAGTACCACCTTCACTTAAAATTTGTTGAGTGAGACGTAAATGAGCAACAGCATAGGGACCAACTAAGATTTCAAAAGCGTGAATATTTGCTGCTGCATTTGTAGCAGCAGAAACTCTCATTCCTTTTCCTCTTAAATTACTAATTTGATCCAGTCCATGTTTAATAGCTGTTAAAATATAAGTTCCTGTACCACAAGCAGGATCTAAAGTAATAACTTTATCATCTACAAAGGAAAATTCAGCATCAAAATGCTCTCCTAATAATTCAGCTACTAATCTTACTTGTGTTTTAATAACAGGAATAGGAGTATAATAAACTCCTCTTTCTTTTCTCATCTTTGGATCATATTGAGCCAGAAAATCCTCATAAAAATATAACCAAGGGTCTTCAGAATCATTTTCATTTATTGCCGTAATATCGATAGCTGCAATTATTCTTTCTAATAGACTTACCGAAACTTCTATTTGTTCGCGTGCTACTTCATCACCTAAGATTTTTAAAGCATCAGCTAGTAAATTATGACCAGTTCTAATAGTTTTAACAGCTTGTGGTAAAGATAGATCATCAGCACCGGAAAACCTGGCCAATAAAAGTGCATAGGTTAAGGTTTGAGCATAAGCATCTGCAAATTGTTGATTATCCGCATCAGGAAACAAATAATGTCGCCAATCTTTAGCTACTTGACTTAAATTAGATTCAGGATTCTCAAGAGCATTCAAAACATCTTTTCTTAATAACCGACAAATAGGAGCAAGCATTTCTGCTAAAGCTTTTGGCGTAGAAGGAACAATTGGATGCCACTTGAAAAAATCTCGTAATAATATTAGTAAATCATTAGCATTTTGAGAACTAATAGCTGATACACCCTTGCAAGTAATATCTCCTGAAAATTTAATGATCTTTCCGACCTTTTCACCTGTGCGATACAGTCCCCAATTATTGCCATCTGTGTAAATCACATTTGGGATATTTTTAAACTTTTCCCACTGTTGTTTATCATCTCCTTTCAATTTACTAGGATCTGCGCCCTTTCCTGGTGCTTTTAGTTCAATATGTCCAATTAAAAGACCATTAATTGTTATTCCCATATCTGGTCTTCCTGAAAGTAGCTTTTCTTGTACCTCAGTAACTACTACAATAGATAGATTCAGAATATTTGCTGCTGATTTTAATAAATTTTCTATAGGTGATTTCAGTTGATCTTCAGCACCAAAAGAGACAGAAGAAAGTGAGAATTTATTAGTTAATTCCTTTGCGTAAGCTTGAAGATTAGATAAAAATTGACTCTGATGATTTTTCGCCATATTCATAAATAAATAACAATTATTGATACATAATCTCTGTATCAAAACATTTCATATGCATTTTATAATGATTGGTGATTCATAGAAAAATATACAAAAAAATTAATACTTATATTACTTTTTAATAAAAATAATTGTATAATATTTGTGCTTGTAAGTTTTACAGCCCCTTTCATCTGAGTTAGGTACACTAGGGCGGACAGGATGCCCACCCCACAACATATATGATATTGTGGATCAAAATTAGTCAGCCAAATATTACCACGTCTAGGGACAGAAGAACTAATAATCAATCAAGTCTCCTGTCTGTAATTCTTGCCATTCTTGATTGTGGTGGTAGTGCATTAACATTAGATGATCATATAATTAATTATTGTTAATACTTACCAACTACTCACCATCTCTTGATTATGAACCAAGCCAAAACGGGAATACTAGAAAAATTTGTCAACACAGTTATGGGGGTGAAACCTGGTAAACAAAACCCCCCCAACACCTCAACAGCGACCACACAAGAACTAGATATCAACGCAGTTCTAGTTTATAAACTAGGGACTATCCTACAAATAGCAGTGATGATTCTTGTGTTGCTGGGAATGGAAAAATTAATCATATTCATTGATCATAATTCCGGTTTCCCCAGTTGGGTTAGCACTGCATTAACTGCATTATTTTTTGCCGTCTTAAGTATCCGTTCCCGGATTTTTTCCCTTTTAGATAATACTCGTTCTCGTACCACCTATGACCAAGTAATTAGACCCAGATGGTCTCCCCCACCTTTAGCATTTCCCATCGTTTGGATGATCATAGCAGTTTTGCGGGTAATTTCCTCTGTATTAGTTTGGCAAACAATGAATCACCAATTTTTGCTATTACCTTTAATTCTGTTTGTGGTACATCTAGCTCTAGGGGATACTTGGAATACAATTTTTACTGTAGAACGGAGATTAGGCGCTGCTGTTCCGGTGGTGATTTTAGGTCCTTGGTTGTCTGCGCTAGTGGTGACAGCAATTTATTGGGAAACTAATCCTTTAGCAGGGATGATTTTATCATTTTCCTGTGTTTGGTTAACTGTAGCTGCTGTACTAGTGTGGAGAATTTGGCAATTAAACGGATCAGAGCCATTGTATCCCTTAAAGCTTGCATCTGGGGAGAAATAAATAGGGCTGGCTGAATAATAAATGTAAAACCTATATACAGCACTTTTCAAGTAAATAAAGTACACACCTTAATATCATAAATCTTGTGGGGTGGGCATCCTGCCCGCCCTTTTGTACCTACTCAGATGAAATGCGCTGTAAATCAAAGGTTTGAGGTTGCTAAAAAAGAAAACAGGTGCAGGGTTTTTGAAGGCTCTACCATCAAAAGTGTACATTTTGGGTTAAATAAATCAGAAAATTTAGGGATGACAGATAGCTGAAACTGTTCCCTGTTCCCTGTTCCCTGTTCCCTACCCCCACCAAAAGACTTCCTGTTGCAAACCCTAAATCATTAAAATTTACCTGGGAAAACAAGGGACAATCTCACTTTATTTTTGAGTAGTGGATTCAAGATACCTGAAAACAGGTAGGGAAAAATTATTCTCTACCTCTTAACTGAATAATTAAAATATTTGATAATTTTCTTGATAATGAGTGTAAAATTATGTTGTAGTATTCTGCTCAAAAATATTCGTTTCTATCACATCCAAATTTAATTCTTGACCATTCTTATTTTTAACCTGATGATTTTTCTGAGGTGGTAAAAGTTGCTCTCCTTTATACTCTATTAATTCTAAAACCCGTCTCAAACCAATTTTTAAATATTCTTCCTGTAGTTCAATACTGATAGATTTTCTCCCTAACCGTTTAGCTACCGCAGCAGTTGTAAAAGTACCAGCAAAGGGATCAAGTATTAAACTTCCCTCATGACTACTTGCTAAAATAATTCTTTCTAGTAATGACTCCGGTTTTTGTGAAGGATGGTTTTCATATTCCGCCATGCGATATCTCACACGGGGAAAATACCAAGCATTACCCGGTACTTTTTCCGCATTATAAGGAGTAGGTACAGATTTTCTGTAATCGATTAATTTACGTTGTGCGCCTGTTTTGGCGGCAATTTTAATATTATCACTATTAAAAATATAATTGTTTTTATTTTTGACGCAATGGAGAATGGGTTCATACATTGAACCAAAGTATTTTGTAGCTTGTACTCCAGAGCTATCATAATGCCATATGATGCGACTGAGAATAGTTAACTTTTTTCTCAAGTAAATGTCAAAATAAGGCATTGCTTGGGTGCTGGTCATGAGATAAATTGTCCCATTTGGTTTGAGAATGCGAATACACTGATCAAGCCATTGATATGACCAATTTAAATATTCTGCTTCTGATTCCCATTTATCATGGAAATTGCTAAATTGCTTACCTATGTTATAGGGAGGATCAATAAAAATTAAATCTACGGAATCTGTAGGAATATATTTTGATAAGGTGCTGATAGTATCACCATGAAAAATGGTATGTTGTTGATTTTCGTAGCGTTCAATCATAATTATCCTTGACAACTTTACCATGTTTACATAAACATAAAAGCAATAAAAGAATATATGGAGGTGATCACATCGGATAAATCCATACTTCAATATCACAACTAATAGTATCAAAACGTAAAATCATGGTTAGACGATACTTAATTTTGTTTTTTGGTACTTCAAATCCGCAATTCCTCAAGCATTTTCCAAGGATTCCCCTTTCAGATAACGTTCCAGTGCATCCGTCACCAACTTATTGAGATTCACCCCCCGTTGTTGAGCAAATAAAGCCGCTTGACGATGAAGTTGGCTACCTACACGCACATTAAAACTACCCTTAAACGGCTTCTCAGGCTCAATCCCTTTTTCTGCACACAGAGCCAAATAATCATCAATTGCTTCCTCAAAACTAGCCCTGAGACTAGCCACATCTTCCCCTTCAAAACTGATTAAACTGCGGATATGTTCCACCTGTCCGTAGAATATTTTATCATCATCACTATAGTGAATCGACCCGAAATAATCCTTGTATTGCATCATGTTATTCATAGCAATTCTTCCCCTTGGAGAATCTCGATAATCTGTTCAATCTGATATCGTTTGAGAATATTTTGAGGATGGGGTTCATGTAAAGTAATAATCACTCCCCCATCATTGAGAAAACGCCGCCGAGAACCTCCCGTTTTTCCAGTGCTGACCTCCTCAAATCCAAACCCCGCAAGCAAAGTAACTAACTCCTCCCAGGTGAAATCTTTGGGAATACTAAGAAACCGCTTAATTAATTTCTCCCTGCGGGTCATGATAACTCCCGACTGCTTACTTCCATTATCTGTCCTGAGAAAAATTGTGCAACTAGAATTAGTTACATTATTCCATATACCTGATCCGAAATTAGGTCAGCCACAAAACCCTCCTTTCTTTCTCTTGTACCTGGTGCTTCACAAAAAAAACGGTAGAGAACGGAAATTCCCCACCGCTGATTTAAGTTTTATAGTTTCTAACTAGGAATCAACACCCTGAGTTAATAACTCGCGGCGCTGTTCAGCACTAACTTGAACGTTACCACTCTCGTCAACATCAACTAAGGCTGTATCACCATCCTTAATGCGACCAGAGAGAATTTCTTCAGCTAGGCTATCTTCTAACAAGCGCATGATAGCTCGACGTAATGGCCTAGCGCCGTAGCTCGGACTGTAACCCTCTTGAATTAGTCTGTCCTTGAAGCGATCGCTCACCTCTAAAGTGATACCCTTTTCAGTCAGACGACCAAATACTTCCTTGAGCATGATTTCGGCGATTTCCGTCACCTCAGCCTTACTCAATTGACGGAAGACGATAATTTCATCCAGACGGTTGAGGAATTCAGGACGGAAGTACTGCTTGAGTTCTTCATTCACCAGAGAGCGAATGCGGTTGTATTGAGTCTCAGTCGCATCATCAGCGAATTCAAAGCCGATACCGCCGCCGCCTTTTTCAATTACCTTAGAACCTATGTTAGAAGTCAGGATTAACAAAGTGTTCTTAAAGTCCACCGTGCGACCTTTCGCATCTGTTAACCGTCCGTCTTCGAGAATTTGCAGCAGCATATTGAAGACATCGGGGTGAGCTTTTTCGATTTCGTCGAATAGCACCACAGTGTAGGGTCGGCGACGCACAGCTTCAGTTAACTGACCGCCTTCGTTGTAACCAACATAACCAGGAGGCGAACCAATCAACTTACTAACGGTGTGGCGTTCCATGTATTCCGACATATCCAGGCGAATCATTGCTTCTTCAGAACCGAAGAAGTAGGAAGCCAAGGACTTAGCCAACTCAGTTTTACCCACCCCAGTTGGACCAGAGAAGACAAAACTAGCGATGGGTCGATTGGGATTCTTCAAACCGACACGAGCGCGGCGAATGGCGCGGGAAACAGCTTTGACCGCATCTTCTTGACCGATTAACCGCTGATGTAAGGTATCTTCCATGTGCAGCAGCTTTTCGGATTCTGATTCCGTGAGCTTGTTCACTGGTACGCCAGTCCAGGAAGCCACAATGTGAGCAATGTCCTCTTCGCCGACTACAGGCTCAACGGCTGGGCCGCGGGCGCTATCACTTGGGCTGGTAGAGGTATTAGTTTTACCTTGGGCGATGGCGCGAATTTCGGCTTTGATTTCCATTTCGCGATCGCGCAGTTCTCCAGCTTTGTCAAAGTCTTGAGAGCGGACAGCTTCGTCTTTTTCTTTTAAGATTTGCCGTAGTTCTTTGTCTAACTCTTTAGCTGCGGGTGGTAATTGGGAGTTCATTAAACGTACCCTAGAACCAGCCTCGTCAATTAAATCGATAGCCTTATCTGGTAGATAGCGATCGCTAATGTAACGGTCAGATAATTTTGCCGCGGCCACCAAAGCCTCATCAGAGATTTTCAGCTTGTGGTGTTGCTCATAGCGTTCGCGCAAGCCGTGCAGGATTTCAATGGTTTCATCTACAGAAGGTTCCCCCACCATCACCGGCTGGAAGCGTCGCTCTAGAGCTGCATCTCGCTCAATGTGCTTGCGGTACTCATCTAAAGTAGTAGCGCCAATACACTGTAGCTCACCCCTAGCCAAAGCCGGCTTGAGGATATTAGCTGCATCAATAGCCCCTTCTGCAGCACCAGCACCAATCAGAGTGTGTACCTCGTCAATTACCAGGATGACATTACCCGCCGAGCGGATTTCATCCATGATTTTCTTGAGGCGTTCTTCAAACTCACCCCGGTACTTGGTACCTGCTACTAGCAAGCCAATATCTAGGGTTACCACCCGCTTATCTTCTAGGATGTCGGGAATATCCCTGTTAGCTATGCGGGATGCTAGACCTTCAGCGATTGCTGTTTTCCCCACCCCTGGTTCACCGATTAATACTGGATTATTTTTAGTCCGGCGGCCCAAAATTTGGATCACCCGCTCAATTTCTTTAGCGCGTCCTACAACTGGGTCTAGCTTGTTGTCCGTCGCCATTTGGGTTAAGTTCGAGCCAAACTCATCCAAGGTGGGAGTTTTGGTGCGTCCCGATGGCCCTGTGGCTGAAACCTCTGCTGTTTCTCCCAGCATTCGGATCACTTGGGTTCGTACCTTCGACAGATCTACCCCTAGGTTTTCTAGCACCCTGGCTGCTACACCTTCCCCTTCCCGGATCAGGCCCAACAGCAGATGCTCGGTGCCAATGTAGTTATGCCCTAATTGGCGCGCTTCTTCCAAGGATAGCTCTAGTACACGCTTTGCCCGTGGCGTAAACGGAATTTCCACGGCCACAAAGCCCGAACCCCGGCCTATGATTTTTTCTACCTCAATCCGGGCATCTTTGAGATTGACACCCATTGATTTCAACACTTTAGCCGCAACTCCCGTACCTTCCCCAATCAGACCTAGGAGGATCTGTTCGGTTCCCACGAAGTTGTGACCTAAGCGGCGGGCCTCTTCTTGGGCCAGCATGATTACCTTAATGGCTTTTTCTGTGAAGCGTTCAAACATGGCATTTTTCCCATCACCTGCGTCGTGCCGGTATGCTGATTTTAGCACAGGCTCTGCTTTTGGATGCCTGTATAAAGATTATAGGCCACGAAAAAATTTCGCCCCACATCATGGCTTAATTGTTAGTTTTTTATTACTTTTTTTATGGTTGCTATACTTAGGCCCTTGAGTTTACTAGTGTTTCCCTGCTTTACCACTATCCACCAAACCGCTATGGTTAGGCTTTTATTTAACCATTCCCAAATGAAAAATTATAACATACTTATCACCCTCTAGTCAAGAATATCAATGAACAATAAATTATTTTAAATTAAAAAAAATTATTGATTTAAAGTTTTAATATATGGGAGCACAAACCCGAATTTTTTCTCCCTAATGTGATTAGGATCGCGGTTTACCTTGAGATCATCACCAATCAGTTAAACCATTTGCCAAAATGACTTCCTCAAGCCATGGACTACGGTAGTGTGCCAATTCTCCAAAGTTTGTGCAAATTGCGCTGATTGTAAATCTGACAGCCACAGCACTAGAGCATCCTCGCCATTATCCTGGTAATAACCCCGCCGCCGTCCGGCTATCTTAAAGCCAAATTTTTCATATAAGGATATGGCCGCGAAATTAGAAGCGCGGACTTCTAGTGTGGCTCGCTCCAGTCCGCGATCGCTTGCGGTTTGAAGTAGAGAATACAGTAAAACCTGTCCCAAACCTTGACGGTGATATTGGGGATGAATTGCTAAGATTGTAATGTGTGCTTCTTCTAAAATTGCCCAAAAGCACCCCATTCCTAGCAGTTTTGACCCATAAACCGGGGAAAATAAACCCAATAATTCACTGTTAGGACTGTTTAACTCTCGTTGATAGCCATCCATAGTCCACAGACCGCCAAAACAGGCTTGATCTAGTTCCAGGATGGCAGTTAGATCATTTAAAGTCAGGGATTTCAGTTTTAAGTCTAATAAGATCACGTTAATGGCGAATGGGTAAATAAATATGAAGATTTAAACATCCTTGAGGGGAAAAAAGCGCCGTCAACTGAAGCTAGGCATATCTCCTGTTTCCACGCTATTTTGGTTAAACTGAAAATCGGGACGCTGAATGACCCCACGCCCAAAAAAATTTCAACTTTGAGCAAGGACAATTTATAAAAACTATGGTATCCACTCACCCCGCTGGCGTTCAATATGCTGGTAGTCAATATTTACCTCAAATTCAAGGACGTGAAAACATCAATGTTTCCCCCAACCAGGAACTTTTACCAGTTACCGCCAAAGTTAACAGTCAGGACATCCTAGAAATTGGTGGGTGTGATGTCAAAACCCTGGTGGAGCAGTTTGGTTCACCTTTGTATATTTTAGATGAAGAAACCCTGCGTTTAGCTTGTCAGCAATATCGAGATACATTTAAAAAATATTACCAGGGGGAATCCCAGGTACTATACGCATCCAAAGCCTGGAACTGTTTAGCCGTATGTGCGATCGCAGCATCGGAAGGATTAGGTATAGATGTAGTTTCGGGAGGGGAATTATATACAGCCATAAGTGCCGGTGTGAACCCGGAGAAACTCTACCTCCATGGCAATAATAAATCTCATGAAGAACTGCTTTTAGCTATAGAGTCTGGTAGCACCATTGTGGCAGATAACTGGCAAGAACTGCATACCTTGGTGAAGATGGCAGAACAAGCACCAGGGACATCTACCCCCATCCGGGTAATGTTGCGGTTAACCCCAGGAATTGAATGCCATACCCACGAATACATTCGCACGGGACATTTAGATAGTAAATTTGGCTTTGACCCTAATGATTTGGACGAAGTATTTACCTTTGTTAGTCAGCAACCTTCTTTAAACTGCCTTGGGTTACATGCTCACATTGGTTCCCAAATTTTTGAACGCCAACCCCATCGAGATTTGGCTGCTGTCATGGTGCAGTGGTTAAAAAAGGCGGCAAATTATGGTTTAAGCGTCACAGAATTAAATGTTGGCGGTGGTTTAGGAATTAGGTACACCGAATCTGATGATCCCCCCAGTATTACAGAATGGGTGAAGGCGATTTGTGAAGTTATACAAGCAGCTTGTACTGCCGAAAATATTCCTTTGCCAAAATTGTTGTGTGAACCAGGTCGATCGCTGATTGCCACAGCGTGCGTCACCGCCTATAGTATGGGATCATCAAAGGTTGTGCCCGACATTCGTACCTACGTGACAGTTGACGGTGGGATGTCTGATAATCCCCGACCCATTACTTACCAGTCAGTTTATCGAGCAGTAGTCGCTAACAAGATGTCTGCTCCCCTCACCCAAACAGTGACAATAGCTGGTAAGCATTGTGAATCAGGGGATATTCTGATTAAAAATGCCCAACTGCCGGAAACTCAACCAGGGGATATACTCGTAATCATGGGGACTGGTGCGTACAATTACAGTATGTCATCAAACTATAATCGCTTACCCCGCCCGGCTGCCGTTGTAGTAGCCAATGGGGAAGCAAATTTAATTTTGCGGCGCGAAAGTTATCAGGACTTGATTCGACAAGATTGTCTACCAGACAGGCTCAACGTGCAGAACTAATAACCGGTTTGTATAGTCACTAGCTAGGACAATATCACTAATAGCTAATGACTCAACACTTGCTGTTTCCTCAAGGGTTAACCTTTGGGGCATGAAAATAACAGCAAAATGACAGAATATTGAGGGATAACAAAGAGTAATCCAGATGTCATGAGAGATTGGTGGAAGCAATGGCTGACAAACCTGGGATGGTCGCAGTCCTTGCTGCTTGGGACTCTGGATATCTTGTTGGTGTTAGCGCTGACCTACATGATACTAGTTATTATTAGTGAGCGCCGAACACTGTGGATGGTGCGGGGTTTTATTATCTTAATGCTAGCTTCAGCACTCAGTGGCAGAATGGGTTTCCCTCTGCTCAATTTTGTTCTGGAAAAGTTAGTGATTGGCTGCGCTGTAGCAATGGCTGTGGCTCTCCAGTCTGAATTTCGCCGATTTTTGGAGCAGGTGGGACGCGGTGAATTTCAGCAGTTATTTAAACCATCCAGTTTAACCATCCCCAACTCTGATAGTGTAATTGATGAAATTGTAGATGCGGTCAAAGAACTTTCAAAAAACCGCATAGGGGCTTTGCTGATTTTGGAAACCACCGGTCCAATTCACGAGCGGGATTTTTCTGTGCCTGGAGTTAAGCTAAATGCTGATGTTTCTAAGGAACTTATACAGACGATTTTTCAGCCGAAAACTTTACTGCACGATGGGGCAACCTTAATCCGTGGCTCGCGTATTGTATCATCTGGTATAATTCTACCACTTTCGGGACGCACGGCCTCCCGCCAGTTGGGAACACGCCACCGGGCAGCCATGGGTATCACTGAGCGGGTAGAAAATTGTATCTGTGTGGTTGTATCAGAAGAAACGGGTTCTATTTCCTTAGCGGAACGAGGAACTCTCAATAGACCACTGACGATTAGGACACTCAAGGAGTCCTTAGAGGCTCGATTAGCGACCACTGTAGATCGGGAAGCTGTTGCTCCCAGTCTATTAGGTTGGGGTCGTCAGATCGGTAGTAAAGCAATAGTAATAATTTCAGGTTTACTTGGATTACCATCGACCGCTTCTCGAAATAAAAAATGACAGCACAACAAACTCAACTGCAATTTTTACCTTCTGACTTAAAACGAGAACTACTGCCAAAACACGTTGCAGTGATTATGGATGGCAATGGTCGATGGGCTAAACTTCAAGGTCTACCCAGAATTATGGGACATAAGCGCGGAGTGGATGCGCTCAAGGATTTGTTGCGCTGTTGCAAAGACTGGGGGATTCAGGCACTAACGGCTTATGCTTTTTCTACCGAAAACTGGAAAAGACCTCAGGAAGAGGTAAATTTTTTGATGACTTTGTTTCAAAGGGTTCTCCGCCAAGAACTGCAGGAAATGCTCGAGGAAAATGTTCAAATCCAGTTTGTCGGGAATTTGGATGCTCTACCTCCATCGCTGCAAGCTGAAATCTCCCGCTCAATGGCAGAAACCCGCAATAATCAGGGCATTCGGTTTACTGTAGCTACTAATTATGGGGGACGCCAGGAAATTTTACAAGCCTGCCGGGCGATCGCCCAAAAGGTACAGCAAGGTGTCCTTAAACCTGATGAAATTGATGAACAATTGTTTGAGGCTCACCTGTACACAGCAGGAATTACTGACCCGGATTTATTAATCCGCACCAGTGGTGAAATGCGACTTTCTAATTTTCTGCTTTGGCAAATGGCTTACGGGGAAATTTATATTACTGATGCTCTGTGGCCAGATTTTGACCGGACTGAGTTTCACCGCGCTTTGTTTGCTTACCAGCAACGAGATCGAAGGTTTGGGAAGGTTTAGGTTAAGGGGGTTATAGCAAAAGTAAAAAGTGAAAACACTTACTCCGAAATGGTTTGGGAATTTTGTCATGTCCCCAGATCCATGTCCATTCCTGTAAATGCCCGATCAGTTAAGTTTTTAATAGTTTTTAATCACGAACCCCACAGGCACAGGGAACACAGAGGAAAAACATGGCTAATCACCATATTCTTGATTGGGATTTTGGAGATTGTCTTGCTATTCCATGGTAATATGTGTCAGATTTATAACTGATATCAAAATACTGTAACTTGATAGATTAAGTAGGAGAGCGGGAGAGTAGGAGGAAATGCTACCTTACCCCCTGACGCAGAGAAATTTAGGAGTATCAGACCGGTATGTGGGTGCATAATTGGAATCGATGGCAAAGGCAGCCTTTTAAAAGATATATTTCGCTATTTTTAATAGTACTGTGTTTAAGTAGTGCGATCGCCGCCTGCTCTCCTAGTAATAGTGCTAACACCGGCAGAAAAGAACTAACTCTAGTGAGCTACGCTGTCACCCGTGCTGCGTACAAAAAGATTATTCCCCTGTTTGTTGAATACTGGCGAGAAAAAACCGGAGAGATAGTCACCTTTGGCCAGAGCTACGGCGGGTCAGGCTCCCAAACCCGCGCCGTCATTGACGGTTTAGAAGCGGATATTGTCGCCCTAGCACTATCAGCAGACACTCAGCAACTCCAGGAAGCCGGGCTAATTAAACCAGGCTGGGAGAAAAAGACACCCAACGGCGACGGTATTGCCTACCGTTCCGTAGGGGTGATAGTTACCCGGGAAGGCAACCCCAAAAATATTCAAGACTGGGAAGATTTAGCCAGGGATGATGTCAGTGTTATTACTGCCAACCCCAAAACCTCTGGTGGCGCTCGTTGGAATTACATGGCTTTGTGGGGAAGGGTGACCCAAACAGGCGGCACTGAAGAACAAGCCCAAGACTTTGTGACTAAGGTTTATGCTAACGTGCCCGTTTTAACTAGAGATGCTCGTGAAGCAACTGATGCTTTTTTCGGACAAAAACAGGGAGATGTATTGATAAACTATGAGAACGAACTCATCTTAGCTAAACAACAGGGACAAAACTTACCCTACATAATTCCCGACATTAATATCTCTATTGATAGTCCCATTGCCGTAGTTGATAGCTATGTTGATCAGCGAGGTAACCGGGAAGTAGCAGAAGCCTTTGTACAGTTCCTCTTTACCCCCGCTGCCCAGCGGGAATTTGCCAAAGTAGGCTTCCGACCGGTAGTACCAGAAGTAGTCGCGGAATTTGCCGATACTTATCCCCAAATCTCAAACCTGTTCACCATCGAGGATTTTGGCGGTTGGAGCCAAGTCAGCCCGAAATTCTTTGCCGATGGTGCAATCTTTGACGACATCCAAGCTAATATTGCCCGACCTTAGGGCTAAGTTCTATCTTGAAGCCATGACAGTTTCCAACTCACAGTCCACCTTCCCCTTCGCCCTGCAAAAGCTGAAGCGGTTTTCTTTGCCCTGGGGCATCACCATTACCTATCTCTCTGTAGTCCTGCTGTTACCTGTAGCCGCCTTGATGCTGCGGGCTGCAACCCTCTCCCCTGGGGAATTTTGGCGGCTAGCTACCGCTCCCGTTGCCCTGTCAACCTACACCATCACGTTTGGTACTGCCTTCTTGGCTGCTGCTATTAACTGCGTTGCTGGTACCGCTACTGCATGGGTGCTGGTGCGCTATGATTTCCCCTTTAAACGGGTTTTAGATGCCGTCATTGACCTGCCCTTTGCCCTACCCACAGCAGTTGCAGGTATTACTCTAGCTACTGTTTACAGTGAGCAGGGCTGGATTGGCTCATTTCTCTCCCCCTTGGGCATCAGAGTCTCCTTTACTCGCTTGGGGGTAGCGGTGGCAATGGTATTTATTTCCGTGCCTTTTGTCGTTCGTAGCGTTCAGCCTGTACTGCAAGAGCTAGATTATACTATCGAAGAAGCTGCCTGGTCTCTGGGCGCTTCCCGTTGGGAAACTTGTTGGCGGGTGGTGCTACCACCACTTATACCTGCTATCCTCACGGGTACAACCCAAGCTTTTGCTAGGGCGGTGGGAGAATATGGCTCGGTGGTTTTGATTGCCGCTAATATTCCCTATCAAGACTTAATTGCCCCCATTTTAGTATTCCAACGCCTGGAACAAAACGACATAGCCGGGGCTACCGCGATTGGTACAGTATTACTGCTAATTTCCCTGGGACTGTTGCTGATGGTCAACTTACTGCAAGCTTGGAGGCAAAGTTATGACGGTTGAACCTAAATCTAGCCAGTCTTTACCAAGAGGGGTCAACTCCCAGAAGGATAGAGAGTGGGGTAAATTTGCTTTGATTGCCGCAGTAATCACTTATTTAGCGCTGGTGTTACTTCTCCCGACCCTTTATGTATTCATTGGAGCTTTTAGCCGGGGTATCGCCCCGTTTTTCGCCACTCTTATCGACCCAGATTTTACTCAGGCTTTGCGCTTAACAGCCATGGCTGTGGCAGTAGCTGTACCACTAAATGTAATTTTTGGTTTGTGTGCAGCTTGGGTAATCGCCCGCCGGCGGTTTCGAGGGCGCACTTTGTTACTCAGTATTATTGACTTGCCATTTTCAATTTCCCCCATTGTGACAGGTTTAATGTTGGTTTCCCTCTACGGACGCAATGGGCTACTTGGATCTGTGCTACAGTCTCTGGACATCAAGATTATCTTTTCCTTCCCCGGGATTGCTCTGGCAACTATGATGGGGGGTATGCCTTTTGTGGCTCGTGAAGTCATTCCTATCTTGGAAGAGGTGGGAACTCAAGAAGAAGAAGCTGCCAAAACCTTGGGGGCTGGTGAATGGCAGACTTTCTGGCGGGTGACATTACCTTCTATTCGCTGGGGATTGTTCTATGGTATTATTCTTACCACGGCTCGCGCTATGGGAGAATATGGTGCTATTGCTGTCGTCTCTAGTAATTTAATTGGCCGTACCCAAACTCTGACTCTGTATGTGGAAGGAGCTTACCGCAATTACGATTCCCAAAGTGCTTTTGCAGCTTCGGTGGTTTTAGCGGGACTTGCCGGTGCAACGCTGCTCATTAAGGAGCTGTTTGAGCGTCGCATCCGGATAAAAGATCAAGACAAAAGTTAGTACTGCGGTGAAGTTTGTGGTTTTTCAATGATTTTGGCTCAGTATCGTCGAGCCTTGGTTAACTTATAGCATTTCCCATGCTCGTGAGGTACAAAGTTGTTTAGTTTCAGGGAATAGGGAACAGGGAATAGGGAATAGGGAATAGGCAATTGATGTGTACTTCATTAGCCTGAAAAAGGCTTTATCTATTTATTTATTGGCAAATATTTAGTAACAAAGTATCAGCGAAAATAAATTATGATACCCATGATTTCAATTAACAACAGTCAGCACTTACAACTTAAACCTCTACAAATTCCATTGCGTCTGCTATTGGGTCCAGGTCCATCCAATGCCCATCCCGCTGTTTTTCAAGCTATGAATCACTCACTGGTGGGACATCTTGACCCGGCTTTTCTGGAACTTATGGATGAGATTCAATCTCTGCTGCGCTATGTATGGCAGACAGAAAACCACCACACCATAGCAGTTAGTGGTACTGGTTCAGCGGCAATGGAAGCAACCATCGCCAATGCTACAGCACCAGGTGATGTCGTTTTGATTGGTGTAGCTGGTTACTTCGGTAATCGCCTTGTGGATATGGCTGGGCGATATGGTGCGGATGTGCGCACTATTACTAAGCCTTGGGGGCAAGTTTTCAGCCTTGATGAAATCCGCATGGCTGTAGAACAACATCGTCCGGCAATTCTGGCTTTGGTTCACGCTGAAACATCTACCGGGGCACGTCAACCTTTAGAAGGAGTGGCTGAGGTATGTCGTGAATTTGGGACTTTGCTGTTGGTAGATACGGTGACCAGTCTGGGCGGTGTGCCTATATTTTTGGATGCCTGGGGAGTTGACTTAGCTTATAGTTGTAGTCAAAAAGGATTGGGTTGTTCTCCGGGTGCTTCACCTTTTACTATGAGCTCTCGTGCTGTAGACAAATTGCAGCAGCGCTCTACAAAGGTGACAAACTGGTATTTAGATATGTCATTATTGGGTAAATATTGGGGGCATGAACGCACCTATCACCACACAGCACCGATTAGTCTGTATTATGCCTTGCGGGAAGCACTGCGTTTAGTGGCAGAAGAGGGATTAGCTAATTGTTGGCAGCGTCATCAAGAAAATGCCGAGTATCTCTGGGAAGGCTTAGAAGATTTAGGATTAACTATGCACGTTGAGAAGGAGTATCGGTTACCAACTTTAACTACTGTGCGTATTCCTACGGGAGTAGATGGTAAAGCGATCGCTCGGCAGTTACTCAATGAACATAACATTGAGATTGGCGGTGGTCTAGGTGAACTAGCCGGTCAAGTTTGGCGGGTGGGACTGATGGGTTTTAATAGTCGTCCAGAAAGCGTTGACCGACTTTTAGCGGCATTAAGGCAAGTTTTGCCAACAACTTAGGGGGTGAACACCATTGATAACTGGATACCAATTGGTACTGGCAATATTTCTAGTTATTTGCTGCCATCAACTCAACTGCATCTTTGCCATCCCAATCTTGTAAGTAAACTTTTACGATTTCTTCTTTGGCGGTAGGTAGTTGCTTACCAATAAAATCTGGGTGAATTGGTACTTCTCTGTGACCCCTGTCTACTAAAACAGCCAAGCGGATGACTTCGGGTCTACCATACTCAGTCACGGCATTCAAAGCGGCGCGAACTGTCCGACCTTTAAAAATCACATCATCTACTAACACAACTGTCTTCCCTGTGAGGTCAAAAGGGATGTTGCTTTTTGCTGGAGTCCTTAACCCAATTTTATCAAGATCATCTCGGTAGAATGTAATATCTAATGCTCCCACTGCCACGCTGACACCTTCGAGTGTCTCAATCTGACGTGCCAATAATTCTGCTAAGAGCGCCCCTCTGGTATAAATACCAAGGAGTACCAGTTGGGATAAATCACGGGACTTTTCCACAATCTGAGAGGCTAGGCGAGTTAATGTACGACGCAGGTCTTCTGATGAAAGAATTTCAACTACTTTGGCAGACATAGTTTAGGGAATGGGTAGAGAGGCCATTAATCGCTCATGTACAAGGCTATGGGAAAAAAATCTCCCCATGCCCTATTTCATCCATATTAGTTAAGTGTATTAGCAATTAGGGGTATAGCGATCGCTACGCATAACCATAACAAAAAAGAATATCGAGTCAGCAATAAGGCATTGTGAATTACGGTTGGGGCAATGGGATGAATGGCATCTCCTAAGAGGGGTTTTTGTTTAGGTACTCCGCCATACCAATTGGTACCGCCCATTTGCACACCCAAAATAGCAGCATAAGCACACTCGCTCCAGCCTGAGTTAGGACTGGTATCTTTTACCGCATCACGGCAACATATTCGCCAAACATATAGGGGTTTACCTGATAGTAGAGCCAAAGTAATCACCGTTAAGCGACAAGGTAGCCAAGTTAAGTAATCCTCTAGCCTGGCACTAAACCACCCTATATAAGTATAGGGTGCTTGGCGATAACCTACCATGGAATCAAGGGTACTGCTAGCTTTGTATGCCAAAGCCAGAGGAATTAAACCCACACCCGGCACACAAGCGCCCACAATGGCATAAAAAAGTGGAGCCATCACTCCATCTGTAGCATTTTCTGTGACAGTTTCTAACACAGCGCGCAAAATTTCTGGTTCTGAGAGATGTTGTGAATCTCTACCGACATAATTACTTAAAATATAACGGGCTGAGTCTAAATCTCCTGCTGTTAATGGTTTTAAAACCTCCTGTGCCGCTGTCCGAAGACTTTTCAAAGCAAAACAACTAGCTAAAATAATGGTTTCTAAGAAACTTCCCCATAATGGATGGAGCGATTTGGCAGTTTGAATTATTAACCAACCCAAACAGCCGCTACCAATTATTAAGGTTATGGCTAAGATAATTCCAGCTATCCTTTGAGCGAGAGAATTGTGACAGACCTTGAGAAAAAATTTAGTCAAGGGAGAAATTACCCACCCCATAACTTGGACTGGATGAGGCCAACCCCAAGGATCGCCAATTAAGTAATCTAATAGTGCAGCAAGGAACAAAATAACAGATGATGTCATTATATATGAAGGCGAATCAGCAATTACTAAACGACAAAACTAGCTTCTTCCCCAAGAGAAGCTTGCCAACTACGGGCATCATAATAAAGATCCGCCAGAGTAATACTGTATAAAGCCTCTTTGAGCTTTTGGTTGAGTCTTTGCCAAAGAGTGAATGTTACCCAATCTTCAGTTTGGGCTGTGGTTGGGGTGTGACGTGGTAAACGAGTCATATTTTCACCAACTGACTCTAAAATTTGACCTATAGAAATTTGTGCTGGCTTTAATGCTAGCTGGTATCCACCAATGCTACCCCGAATTGATTTCACTAATCCAGCCCGGCGCATTTCTATTAGTAACTTCTCAAGGTAAGGCGCGGGGATATCTTGGCGAAGTGCGATGGCTCTCACTGGTGCTGGTCCATAACCTGGCTGTAAACTTAAATCTAGTAATGCCTTAACACTGTAGTGTCCTTTGGTAGTTAGTTTCATGGTGACGAGTTTTGTTTATTTATAAGTTATCAGTTATTTTGTCTTCACCGCTGACCGTTGAGTAATTACTAATGATCAGGATTAAACTAGCAGTTTTCTTTATCATCTTTTGTTCTCATGAGCAAGGGATTTAAGTAAATAAGCCTTGAGAGTGGCTTTAGGAAACTTAAACAAATATAATCTACTAGTGTTCACAAACTAGATATAGTTAGGAGCATTCCAAAGAATAGATTCCCTTGACAATGTTGGTAATTGTGCAACAATTTCATCTATGAGTGTAATATACTCAGAAAAGCTGACATAAAAACTCAAGGATTTTGTTCCTACTAGCTCGATGTCAGCTAAAATAAATCCGATTCAACTACTCCAACCATTCATTTTTCATCTAAGTTGATGCCTAAACTGAAAAAAATAGAACCCCTAATGGGTGAAGAACTGCTCAAAAAAGTTAGAGAGCTAGAAACCCTGAGCAAAGAAGAAAAAGCCAAGCAGTGCGGCTACTATACCATTACCAAAAATGGTATAGAGCGTGTGAATATGATGAAATTTTTGAATGCTCTCATTGATGCTGAAGGCATTCAGTTAGACAGTTCACCCAGTGCGAATGGACGTGGCGGGCGCAGTGCTAGCTATAGAATTAGCGTGCAATCAAATGGTAATTTACTTATAGGTTCAGCTTATACAAAACAGATGAATCTCAAACCGGGAGATGAGTTTCTCATCACACTGGGGAAAAAACATATTCGTCTGAAACAGCTAGATACAGATGCTGCCGAAGACATGGAAGCCATAGAGATTACAGCCTAATCAATTGTCAGTTGTCAGGTGTTGATTTTTTCTACTGACTACTGACCATTAGACAAATACGAATGATTTACTCTGAGCAGAGATGAAAGGCTGTCGCGTTAGTTATAAGGTGGTTGCAATTCACCTCCGGTTAAGTATGGAACTATAACCGGAGTCCTCTTGCTCCATTAAGATAGAGCTAGTAAATGGACTAAGCGGAGGAGGTAGATGAATATACACACCTTTGATAAGGATTATATTAGTTGCCCAATTTGTCAAAGAAATCCTAAGCACAGAATAGCCCAGTCTCATGTGGGCTTGTTTAGCTGTCCTTATTGTCAGCAAAGGCTAGTAGTCTGTCGCAGTGGCCATTATGTCCGTGATCCGTTTATACTTAAACAAATAATACTTTGTTCGTCTCTACGTCGTCAAAGTAGCCCTTTAGCTAGAATTACACGAGATTTTATTCTCAACAAGCGTCCTGTCTTAGGCTTGGCTGTTGGTCTGGCTATTTTCTTGACTATGATCACTATGACGCAGCAAAATACCAGCTATGAAGGACAACTTCCTACCACTGAGAAAATTCCAGAACAAGATTAATCAATTTTCTGATTACCAAGCCCAGTAGTTTGATTTCATTAATAGCAGTAGAGAAATATAACTTCCCCAAAGTAAAATTTTCAGGAATTCCCCATTACCTCGTTCTGCTAAAATAGCAGCTAAAGTCATGGTCAGAGCCACAGCTGCAAAAATCAGCTGTAAATCTGTTTTCTCTACTGTGCCGGCACTGAAGTAAATACTAGCAGCAGAAGCCACTACAGCTAGTATTGACAAACTGGTTATCCAAAGACGCGGATAGGATGATGCTACAGGAAGATTTTCTATTTCTGCTAACTCAGCCCCAAAAGCTAAGGCTAGACTGGGGTAAATGGTTAATAAGTACCCAGGTGGTTTTATACTCATCAAGGATATGAGCAATAAATAGACGATACTCCATACCAGTAAGAGTTTCGCCCAGCTAAGGTTAAGATTTGTCCAAATTAAGCGCGCAGTTTGGGGCAAAAAAATTAACCAGGGCCATGTCCATTTGAGAATTTCCATGACATAGTACCAGGGTGGAGCATTATGTCTGTTAATGCCTGTGTTGATGGGGGTTAATGATTGATTGACCAGGACAACAGAAGCAAAACTGTAACCATAGTGCAACAGTTGCATACTATACCAAGCAGCCACAGGTAATATGCCAATGGTGATTCCTATCCAGAAGTAGGAACTGGTGAGCAATCTGGGTGTATCCCAAAATAGAAAGACAATGGCGATCGCACCCAGTAATATGCCTAATAGCCCCTGAGTGAAGCAAATTAATGCCAGTGCAATTCCAATACCAAGACAGTAACGCAAATCCCGCCGCGATCGCAATAGGCACCAAATCATGATGATAAAAAAGGTTACCACCGCTCCATCTAAAATAGCCAATCTGCCATAACGGACTACGGGGAGCATTGTCAGATAAATCAAGGAGCTATAAATAGCTACCCAACGTTGACGAGATATCTCCCGACTCAGAGAATAGAGCCATGGCACAGAAAATGCTGTCAAAATTGAGCCGGGTAAGCGTGTAGTCCATTCATTCACGCCTCCCAAAGAATAAGCCCAAGCAATCAACAAATGTATCAAAGGTGGTTTGTTATAATAGGGTTCACCTAGTAAGGTAGGGTAGAGCCATCTCATGGAACCTGGGGGAGCACTCCAGATTTCCTTGGCAACCTGTGCCACAGTAGCCTCATCCCCATCTCGTAAGGACAATCCTCCCAGATTAATACTAAACAGTAAGACTGCTGCGAACAGTAATACCATTAGCCATGCCCAATCAATCCATTGATTAACCGTGCGATGCTGTTTTTCTAGATAGTCCGAAACAAAACTTCTTTCTTGCATATTCTCTGATCATCATTTTACTTACTGTTTTGATTACACACAAGACCTGAATACATCTGTAATGTTACTCATCAGTCAGAATATCTATTTTGAATAATTCCTAAATTCTCAGGTTACCTCAATTTTCCCCGTGCATAAATAATTTTTCGAGAAATTAAGTTGAGTGTTCTTTAATTTATTTAACAATAATTAGCTGGTAGAAATGATACAAATATTAGCAAGATGAATATGCTAACTATCTGTTGAGGAAATTGTCAATGAGTTTAGCTTTTATTTTAGATATAACAATTGGTTTAATTTTTATCTACTTAATTTTCAGTTTGTTAGCTTCCGAAATTCAGGAAATGATCTCTACGGTTTTACAATGGCGTGCAGTGCATCTAAAGAAATCCATTGAAATTCTTGTAGCAGGTGATGCAGAAGAGTCAGATGATGATAGGATCATTAACTTTGTTAATGAATTATATAACCATCCCTTGATTAAAGCTATCAACCAAGAATCAAAAGGTATTTCAAATTTACCTCGGCGGTTTACTTGGTTATTATCATCTCTTCTGGGACAAGTTCCCCTATCTGGAGGAAAAAAAAAGAAAAGTTTTTTTGGATATGTACAATACCAAAAAGGGAATATCAAAGATAACAATAGCCAATCACATAGTATAAAGCACAGCGCTCCTTCTTATATGTCAGCGGATACTTTTGCTACGACCCTCATAGAAACATTAGGTATACCAGAACTAGTTCATAAGTTAACTGAATCAAGACTGATAAATTTTAAAGATGAACAGTTACAAGAGATCCAAAATATTTTATTGAAGTTTCACACACAAGTAAATAGTATAGATGACCACATAACGCAATTTTCAGTTAATATCTACCAAGAATTTACAGAAGTAGTTGAGAAAAGCTTTACCGAAATTATTGATGATTTCTGTAAACAAAAAGCTGACTTGCTGATTAGCATGAATCGCATGGCACAAAGTTTAGATAAATACATATATATTTTTCAGGAAGATATACCAGATGAGTTTTTCGCCGGAAAAGCCTTACAAAAACTGAGATTCCTCCGAGGGGATATGTTTAACGATATTGAAAAAACTATTTCCCTGAAAGGTTTAAGACCTCATATTAATGAAGTTGTGCAGTTAATCAATATAGGTAGTGAGGTTCACCAAGGATTACTCAAGGAATTTCAAAACCAAAATATTGAAGCCGATCAAACATTTGGAAAATTGAGGGTAAAACTGCCGCAATCTGTAATTAAGAATATGGCTAGTTTAGCAAAGCGTGCCGAAACAAAAGCTCAAAATACACAAGAAGCAATTTATATATTACAGCAAGAACTACAAGAGACATTTAATCAATCAATGGAGCGATCTGCTGGAGTATACAAACGAAATGCTAAAGGAGTAGCAATTTTAATTGGCTTTAGCATGGCAGTGATTGCAAATGCTGATGCATTTCATATTGTAAATAGACTATCAAAAGATTCTGCTGTCAGGATTGCTATTGTCAATAACGCTGGCCAAATAGTGAAGAATAATAATCTTAATGCGTCTGGAAATTTAGCAGAAGTCAAAAAACAAACTGAAGATGTATTAGCAACAATCCTCTTACCTATTGGTTGGAATGCGATTAATTTAAAACAACAACTTGACTGGGAGCCTAGTAAACAGGGTCATTTTTCAGTCCAGAAATTTTTAACTATGATTTTCGGTTGGTTTGTAAGTGGAATTGCAATTGCCATGGGTGCACCATTTTGGTTTGATTTGCTGGGTAAATTTGTAAATGTTCGCAATACAGGTAAAGCAAATACATCTGCTGCTAAAAAATGAAAATTAAGCGTAACTCCCAGTCTTTATCGTGGCGAATAATTTCAATTTGTTTGATAAATTCTCGAAAGTAAAACCTTCTTTCTGCTTCTGATAGGTCTAACCAAAATTGGGGAATGGAAACAGCTTGAGCAACGGAACGCAAGTTGACTGGGGGAAGTGTTGCTAGTTTGGCTTGGAGTTGAGAAATTTCTGTGCGCAGTTTGTAAGCCCTTAACTTGGCTGTTTCGTCATCCAAAATCCCCGTTTCCACTAAAGCTGGTAACTGCTGGAGTATTTGTTGCTGATTTGCGATCGCTTGTACCAGACTATTCTTAATATTATCCAATTGGGGAAAGTCCATTCCGTCCACAGCCAGAGCTAAGTCACGGCAAATAATTTTAATAGTATGGTGTAATACGTCATGGTAGGCGATCGCCCGACATTTACTCCGTCGCGTACAGCTAATAGGACGTAAATAAAGATACTCTTTATCTTGGTGGCGCCGGGTGACGCGGGTAACTGTTGTATGTGACTGACACTCACCACAAATAACCAAACCAGCTAAAGAACGGGGTGCGCTGGCGGTTCGAGAAGGTAAACGACTGTTGCGGCGTAAGATGCGGTCAACTTGAGCCCCTTCTTCCCTAGAAATAATGGGGATATGGGTATCAGAAATAATTTGATGATGGTGATAAGCTGTATCACCGCGATAAACGGGATTAGTTAGCCAGCGTCTCCCGGTAGTAACAGAAATTTTCTTACCATATTTCTTGGCTAAATAACCAACTGCACCCCGTAGGGAACCGTAAAGTAAAAAGTGTTCAAAAAAATCTTTAACTACAGTTGCCGTACTGCGGTCAATAGTATATTTTTCTTTACTACGACGATAGCCATAGGGAGCTTTACCCGGAGGAGGTGAGGCTTGCAGACGATTAGATGCGTGTCCTTGGCGGATACGGCGGCTATGCTGCTGATTTGCGATTTCCTGAAGCAATTTCCACAAATCCGAGTCTACACGGGAACTTTGGGAAGTGTAGGGTTGTTCCGTAGCAATAATCATTATCCCCATTGCTTCGAGTTCATGCAAGCGATCACTCACTTCCTCCAAAGTATCCCCCAATTCCCCTAAACTACGGATGAGGAGATAATCTGCTGGTTGAGTTTTACAGTCTGTGATTAATTTTTGTAACTGCGATCTCTGACCCAAATCTTCATATGTAGAATCAACCTCCCACCCCCAATCATGGGGATGAGGAGAAGATTCTAACAGGGGGTTACTGTAAGCATAAGCAATAATTTTCATTCCTGACTCAGTTCGATGATATTCCCATCCGGGTCTTGAGTGAACAAAGCAGCGCGACCCGAAGCACTAACTTGAATGGGATAGTTGTGATGGAGTAATTCTTGTTGAGCATTATCCAAATCAGCTACACAAAAGGCTATATGAGGATTGCGTCCCCATTTTTGATTAGGTTTATCGGTAGGGACAGCATTTGCAACTATTAGATGAAGTTGATAGTTCCCCACCTGATACCATGCACCGGGATACTTTAAGGATCGCTCGATTTTGGACAATCCCAATATTGTGCCATAAAAATTTTCCGCTTTTTCTAAGTCAGTCACGAGAATTGCTGTATGGAGAGACTGGATAATCTGCATTGTCTATCTACTCATCAAGTAATAATCAAAGTTTGTAGTGAGAACTTTAGTCCCCTATATTATCTATGATGGGAGATTGACAGGGCTTTTCATCGACCGATAGCTACCGCTAGCCTCAGCCATTGCCCACCCCACAAGATTTATGATATTAAGCTGTGTACTTTATTTACTTGAAAAGTGCTTTAGTTGATAGGGAGAACGGGTAAGAGGTTGTTTTATAACTACTTTTCAACAGGTAATTTTCATCTTATGGAACAGGGGTTAGGGATTAGGGAACAGTGGGAAGCAACAAAATTAAGTCCCATTCCCTTCGTAATGGAAAGGTGAGGGAGGGGTCAAACAATAGTTGATACACTAATCATGACTTGACAAACATCCTCTGATGGATAAATCTGAGGAACAGTCCGTTTGACACTGGGAGTCTCAAATAGGATGATAGTTGGTAATTGAGCATATCTTTATATAGCTGGCGTGGCGTAGCAATACCTGGTGGTAGAAATCTGTGCTTTCCAGGACAACCTATTTATTATTATGGGGGCGAGACATCATCGCCCAATTCATACTATTGAGCAATTTGCTATGGCAACACAGGCTATATTGCAATTAACCGATAATAATTAGGAAAAACACCTGTGTTTCCTCTCTATGATGAAAACCCCGCGCGAACCACTCCGTATTTAACTTACGGGTTGATTGGTTTGAATATTGTCGTCTTTCTTCATGAACTCAGTCTATCAGGTCAAGAGCTAGAGCAATTTTTCGGGATGTACGCCGTCATACCACAACAGTTAACCACTAATTTTTCCCAAGAGTGGACAACTCTATTTACATCACAATTTTTACACGGTGGTTGGTGGCATTTGCTGTCAAATATGGTGTTTCTCTGGGTCTTTGGTAACAATGTTGAAGACCGTATGGGACACTTCAAGTATCTAATTTTTTATTTGTCGTGCGGTGCTTTAGCAGCCTTGTGTCAGTGGTTTATCAGCATGAATTCTACCATTCCTTCTTTAGGCGCTAGTGGTGCGATCGCTGGGGTTCTGGGTGCATACGTGATCCGGTTTCCGCAATCAAGAATTTTAACCTTAGCTTTTCTCGGTTTTTTTGTCACCACCATCAGGATACCGGCAATTATTCTCATCGGGATTTTTGTCATCCAGAATGTGATATCCGGTCTAGCGAGTCTGCAAGCCGCTGCTAATATGAGTGTGGAAACAGGCGGAGTTGCTTACTGGGCGCACATTGGCGGCTTTGCTTTTGGGATTATTCTGGCTCCGTTATTCGGGTTATTTCGACATGACGGCACCGGCGCTAGTTGACACCCATCCCCCAATCCCTCCCTGTTTACTCTCAGGGGAAACAAACAAAGCATAACTGTGGCGGACTGGGGTTGGGATTTATTTGAATACAATTACAATTAATATTTTGTTGTTAACCCATAATGAATTTAGTCTGGCAACGATTTACTTTATCTTATTTACCAATCAAAGAATATCTGGAAACAAGCTACTTACGCCGCTGTTTGGTGGGGTTATTACACTCTTGGCGGCAAAGTAGCATTTTGATGCATTGTGGAGACAGTATTGCAGTATTGTTACTTAGTATGCTGTATGCTCTTGCCCCTTTTGTATCCAGTAGCTTAGTCGGAGTGTTGTTATTAGCTTGTGTCGGATTTTGGCTGTTGTTGACTTTATCTGATGAATCAGCACCGGCAAGTACGCCGTTATTTACCCCCATTCATCTGCTGGTCTTACTCTACTGGGCAATTGCTGTGGTCTCTACAGCTTTATCACCAGTCAAACCAGCAGCGTTTAAAGATTTGGTAGTATTGACACTTTATCTACTGCTGTTTGCCCTTTGTGCTAGGGTGTTGCGATCGACTCGTGTGCGGTCTTGGATAATTATCCTGTATTTACATATATCTTTAGTAGTAAGTATATACGGGTTGCGGCAGTGGTTTTTCAAAGCTCGAGCACTAGCAACTTGGGTAGACCCAGAATCTCCTCTAGCTCAGACAACCAGGGTTTATAGTTATTTAGGTAACCCCAATTTATTGGCTGGATATCTTGTACCGGCGGTAGCTTTAAGCCTAGTAGCAATTTTTGCTTGGGATAGCAGGATCAAGAAAGGTTTAGCATTAACTATGTTTACAGCTAATGCTGCTTGTTTAGTTCTGACTTTTAGTCGTGGTGGCTGGATTGGTCTAGTAGTGGCTGTACTGACTGCCATAGCCTTACTAGTTTACTGGTGGAGTGTGGAAATGCCTCCTTTTTGGCGTACTTGGTCACTCCCGATAATTCTGGGAGGTATGATTGGGTTACTGTTGCTAGCAGTGATATTTGTCGAGCCAGTGCGCCTGAGAGTTTTGAGTATTTTTTCGGGTCGTCAAGATAGCAGTAATAATTTTCGTAGAAATGTTTGGGATGCTGTGTTTGAGATGATTCGAGATCGCCCCATGATTGGGATTGGCCCTGGTCATAACTCTTTTAATCAAGTTTATCCACTCTACCAACGTCCTCGTTATACGGCTTTAAGTGCTTATTCTGTTTTTTTAGAGGTGGCTGTAGAAACTGGTTTGGCCGGTTTAGGCTGTTTCTTATGGCTGATGATTGTGACGTTTAATAACGCATTTGTACAAGTGCAACGATTGCGGCAATCTAGGAGTGTAGACGGATTTTGGTTGATGGGAGCATTGGCTACTGTAACAGGGATGCTAGCTCATGGGACTGTAGATACTATTTGGTTTCGTCCTGAAGTCAATACGCTTTGGTGGTTAATGGTGGCTATAATTGCTAGTTACTGGACACCCATACCTGAAGACCACAGTCAAAATGTGACTTCAAGTCACGGAAAACCCAGACCAAGCTAAAGTCCAATGAACAGCAGAATTCAGGAGCCACAAATGAACTACCCACAGTTCAGGCGAAGCCAACTGTGGGTTTCTACCTCCCTCAGTTCGTTCTTAGCAAAACTTTCTGTAGATTTTTGTCGCTTCTTTGCCCCTAGTTGCTGCATCGCTCCAGCTTGCTTACGCTTGCTGGTAGATGCGGTAGAGCTAGGCGACTGTGCGACTACGAAGCCAGTTCCTGACTCCGGTAGAATTCCTTTTGCCCAGTAAAGCATTACTTGTGCAGCAGCGATGTCGCGGTCTTGTGTATAACCACAAACAGCACAATTATGCACTCTCATATCAAGTGTTTTCTTGTGTTGATGACCGCATTTAGGACAGGTTTGACTAGGTTTTACTTTCTTGCTGGGAACTTCTACAAATACACCACCGATCTGCTCAACTTTGTACTTGATGATACTGCGAAGCATTCCAAAACCAACATCCAGTATCGACTTATTCAAGCCTGCTTTTTGTTTCTTACGCTTGCCTTTTTTAGCTTTACTGGTCATGTTCTTGACTTCTAGTTTCTAAGTTGCAACGAAGCTATTACCGCGTACAATGTCTGTTGCAACTTGATGTACCCAATTTTGGCGCTGGTTAGCAACTTGACGAATTAGTTTACTAACCTTTGATTGGGCTTTTTTCCATCTCCTAGAAGCCTTAATTTTTTTGGTTCTATTCTTAGTCCCTATATGTTGTAGTACTAGGAGCAGTGGGTTCACGATAAGCAGTAGGTTCCCCGCCACTTTTTCTACCAGCTAAACCAGCCAAACCAAATAGACCAATTAATCCTAACCAACCCCAATCAAAATCCTGGCGTTCGTAAACTGTTGTTCTGGGTGTAGTCTCAACTCTCGGTTCAGTAACTTGGGCATTTACAGGTAGAGTTAAAGGCAATATTGCCATACTCAAAGTGAGAAAGCCAGCACCAACTGCTTTGGTCAAAATAGGTGTCATGGTGAAAATCTCTCATCCCTTCCAACTTTACCCACTAGTTTATCGATTCCCATAACTCACCCAATCAATCCGTAGCCATAAACTCGGCCTTCTCTAAACTCACACTGAGGATATATAGAAAGGTCAATGAAGCTTAATAATTTTTCATCGCCCGTTGCATATCACGTTGATCTTGCCGTTTTTTCAGGGATTCACGTTTGTCATGGATTTTTTTACCTTTACCAAGGGCTATACTGACTTTTACCCAGCCTCGTTTCAGGTACATTTTTAATGGCACTAGTGTTAAACCTTGCTGTTCCACCTTCCCAATTAACTTACGAATTTCTTGCCGATGTAGTAACAGCTTGCGGGTACGACGCGGTTCATGATTAAAATATTGACCACTAGCGTTGTAAGGAGAAATATGGACGTTGATTAGCCATGCTTCGCCATCACGAATCAACGCATAACCATCTTGGAGATTAACTCTACCGGCGCGAATTGATTTAACTTCTGTTCCTGTCAACTCAACTCCCGCTTCAAAGGTTTCTAGGATTTCATACAAATAACGGGCTTGACGGTTGTCACTAATAACTTTGTAGCTTTCGCTCTTTTCGCTCATTGAAAAACTTTTTTGTACTTAAATGTGCTGGAAAAATGTTTGGATTGGCTGTAAGTGTGATATCCATATCAGCGTTAGTCCATATCCTTTTAATTTAACTTTTTTCAATTGTCAATTAAAAGTTAGATGGGAGAAAATATTAATTTACACTATAGCGAGTATTATCTGTAGATGGTTGGTTGATTGTTAAGAGTTAAAAAGCTACCTATAGCCTTTTAGCATTCCAAATCGAACTTGGTTGTAATTTGGCAATCCTGACTCAGTATTTAAGGTTTTCCTCATAAATCAAAAATAAGAGACTCATGAGCTCGTAATCGTGTCATACTATGAAACATAAGAATACTATTTCTCCTTACGTTCACTGATGTACCTCGGATAAATCCGTTAATCTGAGTTAAAAAATGCTAGGGGTGTATTGTCCATGCCCTTGACTATTCTTGTTGTGGATGACGACCCGGGCACTCGTCTATCCATTAGTGATTATCTTGAACTGTCTGGCTACTCCGTAGTGACGGCGAATGACGGTCAAGAAGCTTTGAGAATGGTAGAGAATTACCATCCTGATTTGATTGTTACTGATATTATTATGCCACGAATAAACGGCTATGAACTGGTGCGTCGGGTACGGCAGCAGCCGACATTCAGGTTATTACCTGTAATTTTATTAACAGCACGCACTAAAACCCAGGAAAGAATTCTTGGCTACCAGTCTGGGTGTGATTTGTACTTACCTAAGCCATTTGAACTCGAGGAGTTAGCAGCAGCAATTCGTAATCTTTTAGAGCGATCGCAAATTATTCGATCTGAATACCGCTTGTCTTATCAAGAGAATTTAGGCAATTTTATACCTTCCAAAGAGGTGACAATGCCAAATTCTCTATGGGCGGGTATTAGGGAATCCCATCAGTTCCTATCCTTGACCCCCAGAGAACAAGAAGTTTTGGAACTGTTGACTCATGGTTTATCTAATGCTGATATAGGAGGTGAACTACACTTGAGTCCGAGAACTGTAGAAAAGTATGTTAGCAGTTTATTAAGAAAAACTGACACCAGCAACCGAGCGGAGCTAGTGCGCTTTGCTATTACCCATGGCTTGGTTGAATAGATTTAGCTTTCTACTTGCTGACTGGTAATGTATGTGAGTAGACCTTCACAAGCATCCACAAGTAAATCAATCACTTGATGGAAGCCTTCCAGTCCACCATAGTAAGGGTCTGGAACTTCCTTGAGGGTATAGCGAGAGCAGAACTTACACATTAAGTAAACTTTATGGTCATACTGCCCAGTGGGGTCAAGAGCCAGGATATTCTCGTAGTTCCCTTGATCCATTGCCAATATCATATCAAATTCCTGAAAGTCTAATTTTTGAAATTGCCGCGCGTGACCACGCAGTTTAATTCCTAACTTTGCACTAGCAGCCGCACTCATCCGTCTATCTGGCGGACTACCAATGTGATAACTGGATGTACCAGCAGAGTCGCAGAGGATGCGATCGCTCAATCCAGATTGGTCAATAAGATGATTCATAATATTTTCTGCCGATGGGGAGCGACAGATATTCCCCAGGCAAACAAACAGCAGCTTATAAGGCATAAAAATTCTACTTAGCAACCCTCCAGGGTCAAAAATCTACAGACACTAGTTTAATGGTTTTTGAGTGTAGAGACGCAACCCATAGCGTCTCTACAGCTAACGATTAAAAATTAGGGAGTTCCAGACCGCTGGTCAAGACTTCCATTTGTTCCCGCATTGTTGCGGTGGACTTGCTATAGGCATCTTTCATGGCGACTGTTACGAGGTCAGAAAGTAATTCTGCACCTTGTGCTAGGGCCTCGGGGGCAATTTCCACCCGTCTGGGTTCTTGGTTACCACTGACAATTACCTTCACGAGTCCACCGCCGGACTCTCCCTCAATCTCCATTTGCTCCAATTGTTCTTGAAGCTGCCTGGCGCCTTCTTGAACTTGCTGCGCCTTTTTGAAAGCGTCGGCGAGTTCTTTCATTTTTCCTAGACCACCAAAACCGAATCCCTGTCCTTTTCCTGTCATAACTGATTTTCCCAGCGTGCGTTTAATATTAAACCAAATTTCATTATAGATGGGGTCGGTAGCTTGCCTGTTTTATTACTAATCTTTATTCCCCTAAGCAGCCACCTGAAACTCACCGATCATTTTTACCTCTGGCTCTAAGCAAATTGACCAGTGTTCTTGTACTTGCTGTTGAATATGACGAATCAGACAGAAAATATCGCTGGCCTTAGCCCCACCACGATTGACGATGAAATTAGCGTGTAATAGTGCTACTTGCGCTCCGCCAATTTGGTGTCCTTTTAAACCTGTTTGTTCAATTAACCAACCAGCAGCATAAGGTGTAGGATTACGGAAGACACTGCCACAGCTAGGGAAATTGTAGGGTTGGGTATTTAGTCGATGTTTTTTGTGTTCCTTTGTTACTTGCAAAACTCGTGCTGGATCGATACCCGGTTGGAGTTGAAAGGTGGCTTGGGTAACAATGGGTTGACAAGGGTTCCCTCTAGAAGATTCACGATTTTGCAGTGATGAAGTTCGATAGCTGTAACCTATCTGGTCGGCGGTCAGAGTTTCTAAGGTACCATCCGGTAAAAGTACCTGAGCACTCACTAACATATCTGCAATACAGCTATGATGGGCCCCAGCATTCATGACCACAGCACCCCCAACTGTGCCAGGGATACCAACAGCCCACTCTAATCCTTGCCAACCTAATTTTGCTGCTTCCCATGCCAGGTTGGGAATTGATTCTCCCGCCGCCACAGTTAATTGACCTGTTTGGGGATCAAAGTGGGTATGGCGCAGATGACGAGTAGAAATTACTAAACCCGGTAAACCGCGATCGCTCACCAATAGGTTGGAACCTGCACCCAGTACTATTACGCCTAAATCTTGTATTTTAGCATACTCAACACTAGCCTGTAGTGCTTCTAAATTACGAGGAGCAACGTACCATTCTGCCGCTCCCCCTACTCTATAAGAAGTAAATGCAGATAAAGAAACTTGTGACTTAATAGCGCAATCCGTATCTTTTAAGTAAATTATTTTACTATCACCTAAATCTTGTCTTTCCTGCTTCTCTGTAATTGAGTCAAAAACTGTGCAGACATTTCCAAGTGCCTGGGAGATTTTCATCTTGAGATAAATTTGTGAAATTTTTACATTTAAGTGCCGTAAAAATACGGCAATAGAATCATTGCCAGAGGAAAAAACCTTGGGGTAACTCAGTGTTCACCGTAATTGTTCTTCCTCATCTAGGATGTGGCTGTAACAGGTTCACAAAGTGTAGTAATTACTTCAGGGATGACCTGATTTAAATTCCCAGCACCTAGAAATAGTGCTAAATCTCCGGGACGCAGGGTTTGTACCAAGAATTCACTCATTAAGGGTAAATGAGGTTCATAAAGCACCTGTGGATGCTGTTTGGCTATTGCTACTGCAAGTTGTTCACCGCTAATTTGCCCTAAATTAGGTTCGCCAGCACTGTAAATATCTGTAAGTATAACTAAATCAGCATGGGCGAAAGACTCAGCAAATTCTTCTAAGAAGGTGAGTGTGCGACTGTAGCGATGGGGTTGAAAAATAGCAACTACTCTTTGCCCTGGTCTGGACTGGAGACGTGCTGCAGCAAGAGTAGCGCGAATTTCACTGGGGTGGTGGGCATAGTCATCGATAAAGGTAATACCGCCAACTTCTCCGCGCAACTCGAAGCGTCTTCTAGCACCTACAAAAGTGGCAATGCTCTTGGCAATTGTGCCAAACTCTAAACCCAAGGCTCGACCAACAGCTACTGCCGACAGGGCATTGCTGAGATTATGCCGACTGAGCAAACGCAAATTCAATACTCCCAAGGGTTTGCCTTTCTCCCAAACCAGGGCTGTGGTACCATCAGCGCGATAATCAATATTAGTAGCAGTATAATCAGCATCTGTTTCTGGATTGAGGCTGTAGCTAATTGTCGGTTGGAAACGATGGCGTACCGTATCACAATCAATACAACCTATAAGGGTTTTACAACTAGAGGCAAATTTTTGGAAGATGCTAACTACTTCTTCTAAGGTCTCATAGTGGTCAGGATGATCAAGTTCAATATTAGTAATAATGCCAATTTCGGGACTGTGTTTCACCAGGGAACCATCAGATTCATCTGCCTCAGCTACCAAATACTTGCTTTCCCCTAATCGTGCATTTCCTTCCCAAGCGTCAACCTCACCACCCACCAGAATTGTGGGGTCTAAACCAGCTTGTAAGAGCATATAGCCAATCATGCTACTGGTAGTAGTTTTACCGTGGGTTCCTGCAACTGCGATGCTATAGTAGTCTGAAATCAAGGCTGCTAGTACATCTGAACGATGCAAAATTGGACATCCTAATTCCAGTGCTGCTTTGTATTCCAAATTGTTGGCATTAATTGCCGTTGAACAAACAACTTGAGGCAGTGTTGAGTTACTACCTGCGGCTAATATTTCTGGTGAGTTTAATATTACTTTATGAGCTGATTCACGAGATCGAAAGAACTCGAGATTACTAGCCTCCTGTCTGCCAAAAATATGTGTTCCGATCGACTCCAACTTGCACGTAATATGACTCGGACGAAGGTCAGAACCTGATACTGGCATTTGACGCTTGGCCAGAATGTATGCTAGGGCAGACATACCGATGCCACCAATTCCAATGAAATGAAATGGTCGGCCGCTAAAATCTACATAATTATTCATTGATGAGTCCTCTGACACCACACCATAATCACAAATGACACGCGTATCATACCAGGAATTTGATTTTTAGACTAACTGCACTTGCATTTTGTTTATACCTGATATTCAGATTATTTTCCTCTGTTTTTTTGCTGATTGAGAATGATTTTACCTTTCTTGAACGTTTTGGCTATTTCGGAACTGTTATTAAGATTATTCTGAGAGTTGATGCCGCATCGGGACAGAAAATATTGTATTTCGCAATACCTTTTACTCAGTTCTTGAGTGATGTTGGCTACAGTCATACATTATTAATAGTGGAAATAGTTTTAAATTGAGAAATTTTCCATGAAACTTCTCCAGTCAGCTTGAGCAAGATAGTATATTTGTATTATCATCTGGCGATATGGAATCAAGTTTAGGTATGACTGAATGCAGCACATCGGAATCTTTGGTGGCACATTTGACCCAGTTCATTGGGGACATTTACTCGTAGCCCAAACAACTTTATATCAAGTACCTCTGTCGAAGGTGATTTGGGTACCATCACTAAACCCACCCCATAAAAAAGTGGCTTTGTTTAAAAATCGCTGGGAAATGTTGAAATTAGCCACAAGAGGAAACTCAGCATTTACCCTCTCCTCCATCGAGGCAAAACGCTCTGGGACCTCCTATGCCATCAATACCTTCATGGACTTATCTAGTTGTTATGCAGATACTCACTGGTACTGGATTACGGGTTTGGATACATTTCAAACTTTACCCCGTTGGTATCGTGGACGGGAACTAGTACAAATGTGTGATTGGTTAATCGCTCCCCGACTGCTAGGTGGTGAGACAACAGATCAAAGCGATCAGATATGCAAGCAAGTGGAGCAACAACTCACACAGCAGTCGCTAACTATTCGCTGGCAACTATTGGACATACCTTTAATAGGAATTTCCTCAAATCTGATTCGGAGACTTTGCCGGGAAAGCCGGTCAATTGGTTATTTAGTCCCGGAATCCGTCAGATCCTACATTAATACTCACAACCTCTACTCAGATAAATCTGAATAAAATATGTGTTTTTTTGATCGATCTGAAAATTTATGGTTATTAATACTCCCCCCTTTGCGATATGATTGGGGTCAAAGATATCAATTTATAGGCATAAATACAGAGGGTAAGACACTGTGATTAGAGTCGCAATCAATGGTTTTGGGCGCATCGGACGTAACTTTGCACGCTGCTGGGTAGGCAGAGAAAATAGCAACATTGAGCTTGTTGCTGTCAATGACACATCAGACCCTAGAACTAATGCTCATCTCCTCAAGTATGACTCAATGCTTGGGAAGTTAAAGAATGCTGATATTACAGCCGATGATAACTCCATCATCGTTAATGGTAAGACTATTAAATGCGTATCGGATCGCAACCCAGAAAACTTACCCTGGAAAGAGTGGGGAATTGATCTGATTATCGAAGCAACAGGCGTATTTACCAGCCGAGAGGGAGCGCAAAAGCACATGAATGCTGGAGCGAAAAAAGTTCTGATCACCGCACCTGGTAAAAACGAGGATGGTACTTTTGTCATGGGAGTGAATCATCACGAATATGACCACAACCAGCACAACATCATTAGTAACGCCAGCTGTACGACCAACTGCTTGGCTCCGATAGCCAAGGTATTAAACGACAAATTCGGGATCATCAAAGGTACGATGACCACCACCCACAGCTACACCGGCGACCAGCGTTTGCTAGACGCTTCTCACCGGGATTTACGACGGGCACGGGCTGCAGCTATTAACATTGTTCCCACCTCCACTGGTGCAGCAAAAGCAGTGGCACTAGTAATCCCAGACCTCAAAGGTAAACTTAATGGTGTGGCTTTGCGGGTACCAACTCCTAACGTCTCAATGGTAGATTTCGTAGTTCAAGTTGAGAAGCGTACTATTACTGAAGAAGTGAATCAAGCTCTCAAGGAGGCTTCTGAAGGTCCACTCAAGGGCATTTTGGACTACAGCGAACTACAATTGGTCTCTTCGGATTATCAAGGTACTGATGCTTCTTCGATTGTCGATGCCAACTTGACTTTAGTCATGGGTAATGATATGGTGAAAGTGATGGCCTGGTATGACAATGAGTGGGGTTACAGCCAAAGAGTTCTAGATTTAGCAGAACTGGTGGCCGAAAAGTGGGTTTAGTCATTCGTCATTAGTGATGACTTTGAAATCATCTGGAACTGAAGCAAGAGCAACAGATCTTGCAATAGGAAAGAAACGATAAATAACTAGTTTTTTGTTGTCTGCTGTTGGACAGCCAGTGGACGTTAAATAGATGCTTGTGGAGGTGAGTCTGGGGGGTTTTCAAGACAAAGATAACTCGAATCCGGACAAAGCTGTAAAGCAAGAATCTCCTGTTACAGCCAAAGGCACAACGGTGAGAGTGTCAATGGGTAAAATGTTGAAATCCGCGGAAAATTTGTAATTTTTCGCGTTTTTTTTGCTCTTTATCTTGTAGGACTACTTGGGAACCTGTGGTAATAGTTCCCACTATGGCGGCGCTTTCACCGAGTGTTGTCACCAAGTGATTGGCAATAACTTCTGGTAGGCACAGCACTAATTCAAAGTCTTCACCGCCGTAAAGGGCATATTCTAGAGCTTTTTCTGGTGTCAGCCAATGCTGAAAACTACCTGGTAAGGTGATTAGGCTGCTTTGTAGGATAGCGCCAACACCACTGGCGCGGCAAATTTGCAAAATGGCATCCGCCAAGCCGTCGCTGCTGTCCATACCGGCTATAGGGGGGTGGTGGGATGGGGAATAGGATTCGAGAATTTGCCAGAGTATGGGTAAAACATCTAATCTGGGTTGTGGGCGCTGGTGTACTGTGATTAGTGTCCTTTGTTCTGCATTGGTGAGGTTTTGCCTCAATTCAGGATGTAAGAGCAATTGTAAGCCAGCGTGGGATGCTCCATGAACACCAGTGACTATGATGGCATCACCCACTTGCGCCGCAGAACGTCGGATAATCCTTTGGGGATGAACTTGACCAAAGGCAGTAATGGCTATGGTGGTGACGGGCGATCGCACGATGTCACCGCCAACAATGACGGTATTGTATTTCTGGAGGCATTCTGTCATTCCTTGATATAAGCGCTCAACCCAACTCACCATCACCTCCCCTGGTAGCGCCAAACCGATGGTAATGCCCATGGGAGTGGCCCCCATTGCTGCCAAATCGGATAAATTAGCAGCCACAGCCCGCCAACCAGCATCTTCTGGGGATGTGGTGACATCACTAAAATGCACACCATCCACCAGCACATCTGTTGTGACTACTAAAGATTTTTCTGGTGAGGTTAAAAGGACAGCGGCATCATCCCCAATCATTCCTGGGGGGCAGAAACGCTGCAATTTCTCTAAAATACCTTGTTCGCCAATATCTTTAATTTGAGTCATTAGTGATTAGTCAAATAAAAGAGGAGTATAATTAAAAACTCCCCAAACTTTCGTATTTATTTAGGAATCTCTACCTTTCTAGGCGGCTGAGAGGATGTTTGTCAAGTCAAGAAAAGCTCAAGTAACGATATTCTGTCAGTAGATAAAAACGCGACAGAGTTACTTGAGCCATGTCTAAATCATACCCAACAGACTTGACCGATGAACAGTGGGAATTGCTATCAGTGCTGATACCCCCAATAAATTTGGGGTGTCGCCCCCGTCGGGTTGACCTACGCGCTGTGATTAGTGCAATATTTTATGTTCTTTGTGCGGGTTGTCCATGGCGGATGTTACCAAATGACTTCCCAAAATGGCAAACGGTATACTATTACTTCCGAAAATCGCGCCTGGATGGTACATGGGAACGCATTAACCACAAACTTCAACAGTGGGTACGTGTTCTGGAAGACCATGAACCAAACCCAAGTGCAGCAATTGTGGATTCTCAGTCTGTAGAGAGTGGAACAATGGTATCCCAAGCTGTCGGTTTTGATTCTGGGAAACTGGTTAAGGGACGTAACCGGCATTTTTTAGTTGACACTCTGGGATTGGTTTTGATGGTTGTAGTCACCTCGGCTTATGAATCCGATCAAGCAGGAGCAAAAAAATTATTCGCCCAAGCTAAGAACAGAATTAGCGATCGCTTGAATCGGTTGGTGCTGAGGGTTGATGCTGGGTATCAAGGTGAAGGCTTTATGAGATGGGTGATGGATACGTATCACTGGGTTTTGGAGGTTATACGTCGTCCGGTTAATACTAAAGGCTTTGTTCTGTTACCAAAGCGTTGGGTTGTCGAGGGTAGTTTTGGTTGGTTTAATTGGTGTCGTCGATTGAGTAAGGACTACCAAATTTTACCCCAGACCCATGAAACCTTTGTGCAAATCGCCATGATTCGGTTAATACTCAGAAGACTCGCTTAATTGAGTTGTTTAATACTTTCCAAACATCCTCTGACGGCTGAACCAAGTTTTCTATTCCTTGAATCACAGTTGCCGATTCAATTTTGTCACCTTCTTTGAGCTTATCCAAAATTTCCTTACCATCAATAAGATAGCCAAAAACCGCATAGCGACCGTCTAAGAGGTTTCGTCCGGCAGGAGTGAGTTCTGGCTCAAACAAAAAGAAGAAAAATTGAGAAGAACCTCCATTTACTTCACCTTCTGGGCGAGCCATTGCCAATGCGCCAAAGGAAGAAAAAGGCAGAACTGGCATATCGAGATAACGCCCGGCTTCTTCAAGAGTAATGCCATAAGTGGGTTCTTTCTCGCCTTCCACTAATATTTCTAAAGGAATAGGGCGGTATTTGCCAGTTTTCGGATCAATGAAACCTAATTCTTTTCCTGGTGGATCTCCGGTTTGCAGCACGTAAGACTCTTCTGAACGGGTAAATTCTAAACCGTCATAAAAACCTCGTTGCACTAAATCCACAAAGTTACCAGCTGTGACCGGGGCGCTATAACCGTCTACCACCACAGTCAAGTCACCTTTGTTAGTTTTAACAGCCACTGTAGCCCGACCTTTGAGTTGAGGCAGGTTACTATACTCAGCAGGTACTTCAAAGGGGAATGCAGTCACCATTGATTCTTCTAACTGGGTGACTACATCGAGGAGTTTATTTCTACCTTCTAGAACTTGTTGTTTATCTTTAAGTTGTACCGCTGCTTGGAGTGAATCGACTCCAGATTTTAACTGGTTAATCCAAGCTTCGGCTTGAGGTTGGCGTTCTTCGGGAACGCTTGCTAGGATTTGGTTAGGTCTATCGAGAATCCGTGACGCTGTTTTCAGGTCGCTAGAGATAGCACCCCATCGCCGATTTGCCCGCAGTTGGGTAGAGATATCCTCTAAACTGGCTTGCAGTCGCCGGACTGGTTTATTCTCTATCGGGAGTGCATACCTTAATAAAGCCTTGCCTTCAGTAATAGCATTTCCAGATGGCAGGGCTGCGTGACTAGGAGGAGTCCAGGTAGCTGTATTTATGCCTAAAAATATTGTTATTAACAATATTCCCATTAGGCTGTTTTTCAGCCAGGATTTTAATATGTTAAACATGATGGAATAACTCAAATGCAACATCACATTGTTGGCTGGGCTTAACCCATCAATCATCTTCCCACAGTACGAGTGCTGAGTAATGAGGGAATTTAGGATCGGGGCGAAAATTATCTATCACGGTCTAGTCTTTCCTGTAGGGTTTGTGAGTTGCTTGTTGCTGCCAACCAAAAAGACCGCGCTGACTCACCATACCTGAATGAATTGACTAATTACTTGATGATTAACTACTAATTACGACTCTTGAAGGGTACAATAAATGCCGATTGTCTTCCAAAACTTAAAGCTTCATGATCTCTAGTAACGACTTTCGACCCGGTGTATCAATTGTCTTGGATGGGTCTGTATGGCGAGTAGTAGAATTTCTCCACGTTAAACCAGGCAAAGGTTCTGCCTTTGTACGTACAACTCTCAAGAGTGTCCAAACTGGCAAGGTGCTAGAAAGAACATTCCGCGCCGGGGAAACTGTACCACAAGCCAATTTGGAAAAAAGCACGATGCAGCATACCTATAAAGAGGGCGATGAGTTCGTCTTTATGGATATGGAAACCTACGAGGAAAGCAGATTGAGCGCAGCGCAAATAGGCGATCGCGTCAAGTACCTGAAAGAAGGTATGGAAGTTAACGTTGTTCGTTGGGGGGAGCAAGTTCTAGAGGTGGAATTACCCAACTCTGTGGTGTTGGAAATTGTCCAAACTGATCCAGGTATCAAGGGTGATACGGCTACAGGTGGAACTAAGCCAGCTACTCTGGAAACAGGAGCAATCATCATGGTGCCATTGTTTGTTGCTCAAGGTGAGCGTATCAAAATTGATACCCGTGAAGATAAATACTTAGGCAGGGAATAAGTTGACTTTGTGACCACCAAGCAATTTTGATTTCAGTCCCTATATTTATTTAGGGATTAAATCCCTGCCACATTGATAATTTTGACTTACGGTTAGGTCGAGGTAATAAAAACTGTGCCATTGGAATTTAATGAAATCCGCCAACTACTGGCAACTATCGCCCAAACAGACATTGCAGAAGTAACACTTAAAAGCGATGACTTTGAACTAACAGTACGCAAATCAGAGCGAGAGAAACTTACCGAATCGCCAAATCAGATCGTCGAGGTGGGAACAAGTCGTGTTTTAGATAATACTGCCACTGCTTCTACTGTGCAGTTACCGGCAAATCCCCCATCACTGATTGATAAAAGACTAGTAGAAGTTCCTTCCCCCATGGTAGGAACCTTTTATAGCGCTCCCGCACCAGGTGAAGCACCTTTTGTGAAAGTGGGCGATCGCGTCCGTAGCGGTCAAACAGTCTGTATCATTGAGGCGATGAAACTGATGAATGAAATTGAGGCAGAAGTATCCGGACAAATCATGGAGATTCTGCTGCAAAATGGCGAACCGGTGGAATATGGCCAAGTTTTGATGCGAATTAACCCCGATTAGGTATTAATTTATCAAGATATCAATCACGCAAGAGTGAGATCCCCTACCTTTTCTGCCGCGTACACACCAGCCCAAAAAGCGAGAACTCAAAGGTTCTACCCCTCTGCTTGGCAAGGAGAGGGGCTGGGGGTGAGGTCAAACCCCACTAATAAAGTCTTTTACAGCGCCTTTCATCTGAATTAGGTACAAAAGGGCGGGCACCGATGCCCACCCCACAAGATTGATGATATTCATCTGTGTACTTTATTTACTTGAAAAGTGCCGTATGTACTGATTTAAACTGAGTAGCTTTTTTGGAGGGTGTGTTGTCGCGTAGCGCAACGCACCATCCTCAATTTTCGGTGCATTAGGACTAAAGTCCATAACACACCGTACCCAAATCAAAAGTTTTAGACTTGTGTGTACACATTAGACCTTTGAAGGAGGGGATTAAAGCGGATAGTTTTGCTCAAAGCTTTGACGAGTCAATGGCTGCAACACTTCCACACCCTCCCCACCTAAAAACTCCAACTGTTCTCCCTCGACCTCAATGTATACTTTCGCATTTGGATCTAGTGTTGTGGCTGTATAAATAACTTGTCCAATGCGACCGACCATCGATGTTGAACCGCCACCTTTAGTAAAATCTTCAGATAAATTAACGTGAACCTCACCATTCTCTATTTTCAGCCCCAGCAACTTGGTTTCTGGGGGGATAGTTGTAGAATCTGTCCCTTCTGTTGGTCCGGCCAATAAAGCTTGGAAGGCTCTTTCTAAAACTTGGTTGGGTTGCGTAGCACCTATTTCCACCGGTTGTGGAACCAAATCCAACCCTGTATCCCTTGGTTTAAGCCAGTAAACATGAGGTGTTTGCCCTTGCACAGGATCTCTTGGCGTAATAGTTTGAGATGGATTGATTGGTGTAGGAGGCTGATTAGAAGCAAGCCAAGCTACACCACCACCCACCAATACAACTGCTGCTGAGACTGCTGCAATTACACCAGAAGAAATACGTTTAGATCCTTGTTGGTTGTTCATATTTAAAAGGTTCCTGACAGGAGACTGAGATAGTGTGGTTCACAAGAGCAGCCTGATAAAAGACGATATCGATGAGTGGGAGTTTCTTGAAATCTCAAGAAGGCTTGATTTGTCTGAATTCTATTGACTTGATATTTTGCTAATTTGAAGACAATTTCGGAACGGAAATTAAAAATCCCCTGGGTGAGGGTATTTCAGCAAGTCATCCTGCACCTATAGTAACTTTATTTCAGCTTTAATTTTAGCTAACCTGTCCACGGCTAACCTCCATTCTAAAGCTGGGGGCGGTCTTAACGTTTGATGATTGGTCATAGATACAATCGCAGGCGAGATACTTGCCCCAGCAAGAATGTATATTATACTGCTAATGCCTCATTAACCCACTGTTCCAAAGTATTAACTACTTCCTCGATGGCTATTTCTTGAGTTTCATGGGTGGCGCGTTTCACTACTTCTACTTTGCCATTGTTAATAGCCCGACCTGTAACTATTCTGTAGGGTATACCAATTAAATCGGCATCTTTAAATTTTACTCCAGCGCGTTCATCGCGATCATCAAGTAATGTTTCTACACCTGCTTTGTTAAGTTCAGTGTACAGTTTTTGGGCGATTTCCACCTGTTGAGCGTCTTTAACGTTAGGGATTGTGACAATCGCATGATAAGGTGCGATCGCCACTGGCCAAATAATCCCATCTTTATCATAGGATTGTTCTACAGCCGATTGTGCTAGTCGTGATACACCCACACCATAGCAGCCCATAAATAGCGGGTTCTCTTCCCCTTGTTCGTTTGTATACATTGATCCCATAGCTTTGGAGTATTTAGTACCCAATTGGAAAATATGCCCTACTTCAATCCCTCTAGCGGTTTGGAGAATTTGACTAGGGTCATGAACAGCGCGATCGCCTGGTCTAGACTTGCGTATATCTACCACTAACCTAGGCAATTCAAATTGTTCTCCCCAATTAGCACCAACAACGTGATAACCTGATTCATTAGCACCTGTAACAAAGTTTTTCAAATCAACGGCTGTTTTATCAACTAACCGGACAAACTGAGAATGTAAATCTTTCCGAGCAGCAATATAGTCATCTGCAACATCAGGGGCAATATAACCTAAAGGTAAAGATTTAGCCGCCCATGTTTGCTGCATTTGGGCATTGGGTACATCCAAGCTAATAATAGCCTTAGCACCATAGTTAGAAGCCAGGTTACTCAATTCATTCTGCAACTTCACCTCATTAACTTCTTGGTCACCCCGGATACTCACCAAAAATAATACAGTCACACCATTGTCATAAACAGTTTGGTAAAGGACATTTTTCACAACTTGAGTAGGAGAACATTTGAGCAGTTGACATACTTCCTCAATAGTCTGTGTTCCTGGTGTTTCCCGTTTCTCATAGCTTGTAAACGGAGAGATTGCCGCATCCACAGCTAAAGAAACCGCCTTTTCCACATTAGCGGCATATTTACCATCTGGAGTGTAAAGAACTTCATCCTCTCCAGCTTCCGCCAACACCATAAATTCTGTAGAACCAGAACCGCCAATAGCCCCAGAGTCAGCTTCTACAGCCCGGAAGGCTAAACCAGAACGGCGGAGCATATTGCTATAGGCCTGATACATATCTTGGTAGGTTTCCTTGAGACTGACCTCATCCACATGGAAAGAATAGCCATCCTTCATAATAAATTCCCGACCCCGCATCAACCCAAACCGGGGGCGAATCTCATCGCGGAATTTAGTTTGAATTTGGTATAAATGTAAAGGTAATTGACGATAGGAGCGAATCATATCACGAGCAATAGTCGTGATCACTTCCTCATGAGTAGGCCCTAATCCCAACTGTTGTTCACGGCGGTCAACCAGGGAAAACATAATCCCCTCAGCCTTAGTGTAAGTATCCCAGCGTCCCGACTCCTGCCACAACTCAGCCGGTTGTAACTGGGGTAAGAGACATTCTTGTGCTCCAGTGGCGTTCATTTCTTCCCGGACAATTTGGGAAACCTTTTGTAATACCCGCCACATTAACGGTAAATACGTATAAATACCGCTACCGATACGACGAATATAACCCGCACGGAGTAATAGTTTATGGCTAGGAATCTCAGCATCAGCCGGATCATCCCTAAGTGTAACGAATAACATTTTTGATAGTCGCATCGTTATTTTCCTTTTGAAAAATTGCTAGTGTTGAAAATTAATTACACCTGAAGTTTGCCATAAACATATAGGATTTTGGCGGGAGATTAGGTAGTATATGAATCTTAAAACTCTTGTGGGGTGAGCATGGTGCCCGCTCTGGTATACCTGACATCGATGAAATGCGCTGTAATTAATCAGCCGCCTCATTAACTGGGAACCTATCAATTAATTGCATCGCCCGATAAGCATTACGCTGGAAATCTTTAGATAAATGGGGAACATGGGGGATCTGGGATAATAAATCTAAAGTCCGGCGTAAAATTCTCACGACATCGCCTTCATCCAAAGTAGTATTCTCAGAGAGTTCTGTCCACTGTTTCCCCATGGCCCACTGTTCTACTATGGCAATTAATTCAAATTCCAACCAGATGGGCAAAGCGACATTGTACCGCCTTTGCAGTTGAAATATTTTGCGGCGAATTCCCCGCAGTGTTGCCAAAGCTTCTACGACCTCGTTACTAAGTTCAAAGTGAACTCTACTATCTGGGCGGGGGGTTTCGATGACTAAAGCTGCAACGGCTGCGGCTAGATGGTGGGGATCTAAATTGTCCAATTGACCACTAGCGAACACCAAACCCAGCCATAATTCATTTTCTCCGCGAATGGCTGCGGCAATTTGTCCTAACTGTGTGGGGACTAAGTTATCTAAACACTCAAAGTATTCCAAGATAGAAATTAAATTAACAAATTCTTCCCAATGGTGTTGTGAGTGTTGCGCGACTTGTAATTGTAATTCTTCGAGTTCGGCTTCTAATTCCACATAACGAGCGCGGCGTTTAAAAATCTTGCTGACATTGCCAGATTTATGGATGGGATTAGCTTCTAATTCCTCTTGGACTGCGGTAACGCGACCCAGTTGTGCGGCTACTTCTGGGGACATATACAATGAGGCTTGTACTTGAGGAATACGTTGAGCGATGGCAAATGTTTCGTGATTACCGCGAAGTGATTTCCCCGGTTTTAACTGTAAGTCTGGGGGTGGTACGATCTGCTCTGGTACATCCACTCGTGGCAATTCAGCATACAAATCGATTACATCGGCAGTTGTGACTACATACCAGCGATTATCTTGCGCTAAACACACCAAGTAAGGAGCTTCTGAAGCAGCACTAGATGTTTTTCCCACTAAGACCGCTGTTATAGGTATAGACACATCTACGTCTTTCCCCTTGAGACTCAACAGAGTTCCCGACACTGCAAAGCTCAACATCATGACAAATTCTTCTTGGCGACTTTCTAGAGCTTGTTCTTGCAGGGTTGTCAATAACTGGCGTTCGACTTTCAAACGTTGTCGCAATTTCTGATAGACTGCTAGTTCATGTTCATTAACCGTGGCGATTTGTGCTTTGAGTTCGGCTAATTGGGTTTGTAGCGAGGCAATTTCCTCATACTCTGGTCTTAAATGCACCGTTGCCATGTACTGCCCAAAGCTGCGTTCTATCAGTTCCCTGGCTTGTTCGAGTGTGTGGATTTGCAGCAAGTTTAGTACCATGCCATAGCTAGGTGTAAACTGACTCACCAGGGGGTCTGGTTTAGATGTAGCTAAATACGCAGCTTCTTTTGAGCCTTCAAAGGGGGTTTGTACTGTAACTACATGACCTTGTAAATCCATGCCTCGGCGACCTGCCCGTCCTGCCATCTGGAGGAATTCAGAAGCGTTTAGTAGGCGATGTCCAGAATCGGTACGTTTGGAAAGGGTAGAAATTACTGTTGTCCGGGCTGGCATATTGATCCCAGCAGCCAAGGTTTCCGTAGCAAATACTACTTTAATTAGCCCCTGCTGAAATAGTTCCTCTACTAGTCCTTTCCACGCAGGTAAAATTCCGGCATGGTGAGCAGCAATACCTCTATACAAAGGGGCAATTTGTCCAGAACGCCCAGCATCAGGATTTCGGGTTAAAAAATCATCAATTTGTCGTCGTAATATTTGCGACTCATCATTATTGACTAGCCATAAATCACCAACTTCTGCCACAGCCTGATCACATCCGCGACGACTGAATATAAAGTAAATCGCCGGGAGCATATCCCTCTGCTGTAGCTGACTGAGGGTGTAAGCTATCCCTGGGGCTTCTGGTCTGCCAGTTCTGCCCCTGTCTTGTTGTTTTCTTTTGCCTCTATTGGCCAGACGGGGGTTAATTTTAGTTTTGCTTTCATTGAGTAGAGGAAACAGCCCCTTGGGATTGCAATAGTAAAATTCTAGGGGAACGGGACGAAAATCGGAATAAATTAGGTCTGTCGGACCGTGAACGCGATTTAACCAGTCAGTGAGTTGATCGCTGTTGGCAACAGTTGCGGAGAGGGCTACTAGCTGAATTTCGCGAGGACAGTAGATGATGGATTCTTCCCAAACTGTCCCCCGTTGGCGGTCATTCATGTAGTGACACTCATCTAGCACTACGGCCTCAACGTCTACTAGGGAAATGCCCACTTGCCCTATGGGTGTGCCATAGAGCATATTGCGGAAGATTTCTGTGGTCATGACCAGAATTGGTGCATCCCTGTTAATGGAATTATCTCCAGTTAACAAGCCCACCAACTCATAGCCAAATTCCTCGCGAAAATCACGTAATTTTTGATTGGACAGAGCTTTGAGGGGCGTTGTGTAAAATACACGCTTACCCCGGGATAAGGCTCTATAGATGGCATATTCCCCAACTAAGGTTTTGCCCGAACCTGTAGGGGCACATACGACTACGGAGCGTCCAGAATTTAGGGACGCGATCGCATCTTTTTGGAACTGATCCAGTGCAAAGGGAAATATTAACCCTAAGTCTAGTTCTGGAGATGGTGCGGGATAATTCACTCAATCAAATTTGCAACCGGACTTTTTTACTATATTAACGGGTATTTGCCCTTGGTCATGAGGCGATTTTTCCTCACTTCCCCAACTCTTGCGATCGCAGTGCCGACGCTTTGACTGCTTCAATTAAAGCCGAGCGAAATCCTGCCCTTTCCAGTTGGGCAATACCAGCAATAGTGGTTCCACCGGGACTGGTTACCCGGTCTTTGAGTTCTCCGGGGTGGATTTTGTGTTCTTGGAGGAGTTTTGCTGTGCCCAATACAGTCTGCACAGCCAGCTGATTAGCCAGACCCCTGGGTAAACCTGCGGCTACTCCTCCATCAGCCAATGATTCCACCATTAAAGCTACGTAAGCCGGACCGCTACCAGACAGTCCTGTGACTGCATCCATGAGCATTTCTGATACATCTACCACTTGCCCCACTGCCGAAAAAACTTGCTGTGCTTGTTTGTGATGCTTGCCATTGGTATATGCTCCTAAACACAAAGCTGTAATTCCCTCCCCCACTGTGGCGGGGGTGTTGGGCATGGCTCTAATTACTGGTAGTTCAGGGAATGCTGATTCTAGTTGGCTTAAAGACACTCCTGCCAAAATCGAAATTACCAGGGCCGAGATTTTTGTAGTCAGGACATCTGCTAATTCTTGAGCGATCGCACTGAACACCTGGGGCTTTACCGCTAATAATACTACTTCGCTAGCTTCCGTTAAAACAAGAGCATTATCTGTAGTTACATTTACATTATATGTTTGCCGTAAATAATTTTGGCGTGTCGGTTGGGGTTCACTGACTATCACTTCCGATGGTTGATAGATTCCCCGGTCAATCAAGCGGGATAATAGCGCTTCTCCCATTACTCCGCCACCAATTAAGCCCAATTTAATAGTCATTAAGTTATATAGTCAATCAGAGCAGATTTAAACCCTTCATTGATGGCATAATACCATCTTGGTTGAACCTGCTCCTACAATCATCAAAAATTTTAGTTGAACTAATGGAACTTCATTGCACCATTCTGTTAAGGTCTGTACCCCAGCTTTGACTGGAAGTATTTGAGGGACGTGAAGGACGAGGGGGCGCTTGTGGTACTTCATGCAGAACTGTCCCCGGGGTACTAACTTGCACACAACTGGGGGTAAACAAAAAGATACTTTCTCCAATGCGCTCTTGATGTCCGTCCAGGGCGTAGGTTCCCCCAGCTACGAAATCTACAGCTCGTTGTGCTTGATCAGGATCCATGATCGTCAAGTTTAAAACAACTGACTTACGCTCTCTGAGTGCTTTAATAGCTTCTGGCATTTCTTCAAATGTTCGAGGCTCAAGTACTAACACTTCTGAAATTCCGTTAATTGATCCTGGCATGTTAATCACATTCCCCATGGTAGGCTTCGATCCTGAGGCTATATCATTACCCATTGTAGTCATGGGTTCCTGCCAGCGTCGATTTTGAGCACTAGCCGGTGCTGGTGGTGCTTGGGGATTTTCCTCTTGATACAGGTTCTGGTAGCTACCAGGATCTGTTTCCGGTTCCTCTTCGTAATATTCGTATTCCACCTGCTCATTGAGACCTACAAAGTCTCGAAGTTTAGTAAAAATGTTATTCATTTTTATGCTCCTGATAAAAGTTACCCTTATTGATTTGGCCAGTAATTAATGTAGCCATATTAGCTCAGTACACAGCTAAGATTGAATAATTTTCTTGCCGTTTATAGCTTTTATTACAAATAGGGTTGGTCAATTGAAATTTGAGGGAACGCCTGTAGATTAACTTACACAAAATAACGCGTCAAGATTACAGCGTAATTATTGTTCCGGGTAAAAATTTTCTTTCCCGGATTTTTTTGCTACTCATCTTGACTGAAATTTATTTTTTGTATGCTCATACATAACCAGGGATGAACATATCTGTGTATTTTATCCCTAGTAATATTAATACCAGAAGCAAAAAATTAATGGTTCATACCCTAACTTCTCTCACCAAATAAGATAGTACCTAATCTTACCATAGTTGCCCCAGCCTGTACTGCCAGTTGGTAGTCCCCCGACATACCCATGGAAACTTCCCGCATTTTTAGGTGCGACCAGTTTTGCTGCTCGATTTCTTTAGCTAATTTATATGTACTGTTAAATACATTCATTGTTTCCGCTTCATTCAATCCTAAAGGGGGAATTGTCATTAAACCCTGAATTGGTAAATCCTCACATTTGTTCAGAGCCGGTAAGTCGGCTAGTAGTTGGGGAACGCTCCAACCTGACTTATTAGGGTCAGGGAGGATTTTCACTTGTAGGCAAACCTGAGGACTGACTCCTAACTGTGCTGCCAATTGATTTAAACGCTCTGCCAGTTTTAAACTATCCACTGAGTGAATCCAGTCAAATAATTCCATGGCTTTTTTAGCTTTATTGCTTTGCAAACTGCCAATAAAGTGCCATGTAATATCCGATAAGTCTTGTAACTGGGCTTGTTTACTGGCTGCTTCTTGGATGCGGTTCTCGGCAAAATTACGAATTCCGGCATGATAAGCAGCGCGAATTGCTTCAGGGGGAAATGTCTTACTCACAGCCACCAATCGTACTGAAGCAGGTAGTGAACCACAAATGTTAGTAATACGTTCGCTCATGGAACTGGTCATTGGAATGTGCGCTGGAAAACACTCTGAAGTTGATCGTACTCCTGGGATGGACCACTGCGACGCAGAGTACGCAAGCGATTTTCCAACAACATTCGGGCTTCAGTACGTCCTATGGACTGAAATTTGAGACCTTTAATATCGTTGGACACCACAAAAAATAAACGTTGGGCATAAAGTGTAGTGAATAGATCCTGGTTGTCATCGACCATACAGATCCGATAAAGCAAACCCCAAGTTGGATGATTGATGTAGGTTTCTAAGTTTTCTGGATTCATTTAACAGTCAAGTTGGGAGTATATATCTCTTCGTAGTTCAGTACAAATGTTCACAAGATAATACACCCCTTTTGCCAGCATCTTTAGTGAGCTTATAAGAAAATTAGTGATTCTGGCCTTTGAATGGCAGTTATCAAAACCTGCGTCCTGTGTGTAATTGGCAGATGAGGTTGGTAACAGGAAAGTAGAAATGCACAACAAACCACTAAGGTAATTACTTTAGTCTCTTTCCATATTGCCATAATTATTCGCCTGTGGCACAAAATAGCTCAGAGGATCAGCAACTAAGCCATATTTCCTATAACTAGCCTAGCAACCCAAAATAGGGTAAGCATGGCGATCGCCAGCCAATCTCTAGCCCTCAGACGTAATTCATGCCATTTGACTTGATGCTCACTAGGACTGGTGAACCCCCGCACCATCATAGCGTTAGCCATTTGTTCGGCTCGTAGCAGGAGATTTTTTAACAGTCTCTGTGCTACTATCATCCAGACCTGAGCTGCCCTTTTCCAGCCCAGTTTTTTCCAATTAATTGCCCTAGTCATGACAGAGCGAATTAAATTTTGCACCTCTTCGAGAACTAGGGGAATAAATCGCAAGGACAAAGTTAAGGTGAGAGTAATTTCAGTTACCGGCACTTTCAACCTTCCCAAGGGCTGCATCAAACTTTCTATAGCAGTGGTGATTTCTTCGGGTGCGGTTGTCAGCAGATACAGGTTACTGCTATAAATCACAGTAAATATAATCGTACTGACTCTAATAGCCAAATCAATTGAGCGACGAGTTACCTTAACCGGCCATTGATGAAATAGAATGTAGCTGTACTTTTTGTTTTCCTGTGTTGGTACTGAAACAATCTCGGCGTTATTACTGGTATTTGCCGGCCGAATTAATATCTGTTCGCTAGCGGGTAAACGCGGCTGATGGCTTACACCCAGGCCATCGGGACTAATACTAATAATCGCAAATACAAACACAGACAATGTTAACAGCCATACCATTTGCTGTTTCCAGACTCGCTGGGGTATTCTGGCCATTACAGTCAAAATAATTAACAGTGCAACTAGTAGTATTCGCCACTCGTTATTAGCAAAGGTGTAGCTAGTGAGAAAACTCATCAACCAAGCAATTTTCACCCGTGCATCGAGTTTGTGTAGCCAAGTTTGCGGCTGTTCTAGGTACAGTCCAAGGGGTAGCGATCGCAATAAGTCCATTTATCAGTGTTAAGTAGTAGAGAGTCAGGCTTGATATTGACTATTTTGGCCTGACATAGGCGAAATATAACCCTGAGAAGATGTTGAACTTATTTGACACGAGTTGCTCTGTTGACGCTACCTAGTTCCATCTCTCGGACTTTTTTACTGCGCCAAATTAACCGGATAGGTGTACCTTTAAATCCTAATTGTTGGCGGAATTGCCGTTCAATGTAGCGGCGGTAATTGTCATTAAAGCGTTTAGCTTCGTTGACGAATAGGGCGATAGTTGGTGGTTGCACCGCCACTTGAGTACCATAATAGATTTTACCTTGACGACCGCCACGTGTAGCTGGGGGTGAATGCCAACTTACAGCATCTGTGAGGACTTCGTTAATTACAGAGGTAGTTACACGGCGTTTGTGTGACTCAGCAGCTTCATTCACCAAGTCTAAAATCTTATTTACCCGTTGTCCTGTGGAAGCACTAACAAAAATGGTTTCTGCCCATTCTGTAAAATGTAACCGGGCTTCCAGACTCTTTTCGTAGTCGTAAATGGTGTATGAATCTTTTTCGATGGCATCCCATTTGTTCACGACAATTATACAAGCTCGACCCTCGTCGATAATCCGCCCGGCTAATTTTTGGTCTTGGTCTGTGACTCCATCTAAAGCATCAACCACTAATAAAACCACATCGGCGCGGCGAATGGCCTTAAAAGCACGGTTAATACTAAAGAACTCTGTACCGTATTCTATTTGTTTTTTTCTGCGAATGCCTGCGGTGTCAATCAAGCGATAAATTTGCCCATTTCGTTCAACCACGGTATCAATAGCATCGCGGGTTGTCCCGGAAATAGGGCTAACAATTGATCTTTCTTCTCCCACAAAAGCATTTAATAAACTGGATTTACCCACATTGGGTCGGCCGATTATCGCCACCTTAATCTCGTTAGTTTCTTCTACTTCCGTGACCATGGGGATGTGAGTAATTAACTCATCGAGTAGTTCCCCAGTACCACTACCATGAATTGCCGAGATAGGAAAAGGTTCCCCCAAGCCTAAAGACCAAAATTCAGATGCTTGAATTGCGCCTTGTTCTGGGGATTCACATTTGTTCACAGCCAGTAACGCCGGTACTGGTTGCTGACGTAACCATGTAGCAATTTCTTGATCTGAACCTGTCAGGCCAGTTTGACCGTCTACAACAAAAATTGCTGCACTGGCTTGTGAGAGAGCGGTGAGTGCCTGTTGGCGAATTAGGGGCAGAAATTCCGTATCATCGTTAAATACTAAGCCCCCTGTATCTACAACGATAAAATCCCGATCGCGCCAGTAAGATGGCATATAAGTGCGATCTCGTGTTACACCCGGTTCATCGTGGACAATCGCCGTTTGCTCCCCGGCGAGACGATTAACCAGGGTAGACTTGCCCACATTCGGGCGACCGATAATAGCAACAATTGGCAGTCCCATAAAACCAGGGTGAGTGAGAGTAATAGGGTATTATATCATTTATTTATTGTAACCATTTTAAGTCCCGATGTAATTTATTGAGGCTAATGTAGTGTTTTGACTCAGAACTACCGAATAATAACCTTATAATCTTACCATAAACAGGAACTTAGTATTCTCTATGAGTCGTTCAGCCCCTTATCAGCCTTTGTTGTTGCGAGTTCTCCATGGTATTAATGGAATTTTAGTCATTACTTCCATCATTACTGGCTTCTTAGTTTACAACACATTCGATGGCAGATTTGGCAAAGTCCTGATTCCCAGAATTGATCCAATTCAAGATATTCATGGAACTGTAGCTTTATTCTTTTTACTGTTATTACCAGCTTTTGTACTTTATAGCTTTCATGCGGGAGAAAGACGCCTATTACAACCAGACTCCATACAAAAATTGACACAGGTTGGTAAACCCATTTGGTGGCTAAGTTTACAACGCATTATCAATACTCTGATGTTGCTGTTCTCGGTTTTGGCGGTAATATCTGGCAGAATGATGAAAGAGGAATGGCTACCTACAAGAGAACTTGATCACTTATGGTATTATTGCCATCTGATAGCTTGGGTAATTATGGTTTGTTGTTTAGCGATTCATATTTTGATGTCTGCTAAAGTAGGTGGTGCGCCATTGTTACTATCAATGTGGTCATGGAAATTCCGCCCAGTAGATAGTCCAAAAAACTGGTATAGTCGTTTGCGTATTTGGTTGAGTAATTTTTACATTAATAATTTAAGTAACCAAATTAACCAGTTAATCCAGAGTAATTTTTCCCTGAGAATTATTGAGGGTGTTGTGTTGCTTGGAATTATAGCGGCATTTGTGTTGCCACTGTTTTTCTCTGGTGGATAATAAATATTATCGAAAAAATATTTACTATTGAGCAGATTCGCCAAAGAATCCTCTGACTAAAGCCAGAGGAAGGAAAATAACTATGTCTAAAATTTGACAATTTTACTTTTGATTGAGAGCAACTCTTAACTGACTCAGTAGATGATGAACTGCAGTGAAACTTGGGTTTTTCGCCAATGCTTGCAGAACTACGGGGCTACTTTCCTGTACAATTTGATTATATGCAGTCAGAGCATCATTAAACTTATTAATATCCACATTTTTGTCTGGTCCTGTCAGTTCACTTAAAGCATTTACCAGTGATGTTACTGGTGATGGTGACACTTCTAAACTCACTATAGAAGATTTGACCTGATCTACATTATCTCCACCCTGCAAGATATATTCAATGGAATCAGAGGGCGTATTTTTAGCCAGACTTGTACTGAGTAGATGATCGAGAACTGCATTTAAATCATTCTGAACTTCCGGGGAGACCCTCAAAACTCCCGCCGAAAAATTACCATCATTAACAACTTGAACATTAACCCCGGATGCCGGTACAATGTCACCCATTGAGGAAGCAGAATCTATACCAGTTCCCGGTACAATCTCCTTATCTCCAATTAAAGAGGCAGAGTCTGGAGAACTACCCGGTACAATCTCCTTACCAGCATAGGCTCTATGAGGCGCAGCCGCCAGATAAGTAAAACAAGCCAATGCTACCGCCAAATTTAGCAAGAATGTTTGTTTCTTCATGATTTTTATGGTTGATGAAATTGCTTAAAACTTGAAACTGTACCCTGCACTCAGCGCAAAACCTAAGCCAGTATCAAAATTACGACTAATGTCTGTCAGAAGAGCATTGATAACTATAGGTCTATTTCTGAAAGGAGCAATAGACGTACCTATATTCAGACGATTTCCCGTCCAGCTACTGACTAGGGATGCTTCAGGTATGACTCTTAAACCTAGACTCCCGAAAATATTAGCATTATTTCCCCCTGCGGCTCTTGCGCCTAGAGAACGAAAACCGCCGTTACCAAAACCCACAGAAATAGTCAAAGGTAATTGATGATGTGGGTTGTCTGGTTGCAGTAGAAACGCCCTAGTAACGACTCCATAAATAGTGTCTTTATTATCGGAAGATTCTCCCCATTTGAGAGCATTTGACCAACCCACGGCTACAGATGTACGGTCACGTAAGTATTTGTGGAGTTTTAACCCCATATAGCCGCTAGTCCCCACATCAAACTCTCCACCTTTAAAGTAAGTACCTCCAGAACTGGCAAAGTTAACATTAACTTCCAACCCTACAGATTTCAATGGATCTCCTAACCCAAAACCAGCGGAGTAAGAGCCATCTCGAAAGCCATCGGAATCTTCCTCTAAAGGGAAAAGTAAACCAACACCAACATAGACTTGACTACCACTTGCACCATAACCAGAAGGAGTACCAGCTGTTGAACCAGGGAAAGCCCTTCGCGGTTCAGTTTTGATGATGCTTTCTTGGGTGTTGATGATGGGATCAATTAATAGTTCTTGGCGTAATGTATCACTATTGCTAGGGATATCCTCCTCATGTGATGAAAGTTCTACATCTGTGCTCAATTCCGGTTGTTTTTGCGACAGTAAATTAACTAAATTAGTTGGCTGTGGGATTTCTTCTGGTGATTCTCCATCAATATTATTGTGGTTGGATGTCAATAAAATTTGACTTGTGTTGATTTTGGTGTTTAGTACATTCTGAGATGAAAAACCCAGATTAGCAACAGAATAATTCCTGATTGTTTCAAGTTCAATGTTCACAGCTAAATTCTCATTACTACTTGTGTGTAATTTAACAGAATTATTAGTTTTTATTGATGTTAATAATCTTTCGCTGAGGGTGATATATGACTTATTGTTAGCTGGGTATATTGATGATTTATCGCTATTTTCACCAGAATCAACCTGATTTATTTGATTTGGTAAAATCATATTCTTCTGTGCATTATCCGCAGCAGATACAGACTTTATGGTAATAGCGGTCAAAATCAGAAGACAACTTAGTAAGACTGTCCCTAAGTTAGAAAAAACATAGTCAAGTCTAATAAATTTACAGATGTCATTACTATTGCTGGTTTTTTGTATCTTATACATCACAATATTGGTGAGATATTTACAGCATATTGCTTTGTTTGTGATCACAAAGAAATGATGAACCAGCCCTGAGCGTTAGCGGCGCGTTTAGTAGATAAGCTACAGGTTCATAGATTTAGACAGACTAACACAGATAAATTTGTAATTTATATAGATGAAAAATGTTAGATTAATCTTTATTTTTTGTTCAAAGTAAATTTATATAACCCTTGTCATCTGTATTCAGATTTATATTTTTTGAATTACTGATAATTTCTGTAGCGGGGGTTACCTAATTTCATAATTTGAAGTTACCAAGGATCCACACCATCCAGTTATCAAACTGCTGGGTATACAAAATAAATGCTTAATAAAAGTAAGATGATCTGCTTGATCAAGAACGCAAGCTCAAAACCCTTGAATATACAGCTTATTTTATATGTTTGAGGTATAATCTTAGGGGGGAAAATGGTGACAGTTATACTGCTTATGTGTGTATTTTATCTGGATGAATTGTTTTCATGCACTAGGCGCAAGGGTAAGATTTTTGTGGGGTTTTGAAACTCCCTACGCCTAACACAGGGTCTAGTATTAGTGAGGTTTTTTGCTTTTGAGCACGAAAGAAGTAATACCCTATTCAACGCCTTAGTAGGAAAAGCTTTCTGGGGGGAACTGTAAGGGGAAAAAATAGAAGACTAACGCAAAGAGCGAAATATAACCCTTCCTGGGGTTTCTTCTTGATTAATGCTCGCATATACCCGCAGACAAGTTAACACTTCCCCTGGAACACCGCCACAGTTGAGTTGGAGGTCATCTTTAGAGAAAGAACAGACATCGGCATAAAGTCCAGATAACTGCCGAATCCGCACATCATAACCCATATTCACCGCCGTTTGAGCCATTTTTTTTAAAATCCGTCGTGATTCTTGCTGTAAATTACCCCACCAGGAATAACGCTCGACGGGTGGGACAAATACTAAGGAGTGTATGGCCTCATCTATATCTATCCAGGCACGCAGACTTAACAACTCATCAGAATTTGACTCGGCTTGTTGCAAACGCTGCCAGCGATCGCTTAAAGTATTTATATATTGAGTGCGTTGTTCTGGCTGGGAGTGCAAGGGCATAATATCAAAGGTAAACACAGTCTTTAAAGCATGATGTAAGTCTGGGTCTATTTCAGTAAATCTCAGGAACAGCTGCACAAAGCCAGCGATACAGTATAAATTACCATATTGGTCAGTTGGGTTAACTCCCGTATTTAATAAGGCTTTCTCAGACAAAGATAACCCCGGCGCTGTTACACTCCCCTTCAGTCCGGGATAAATTATTTGATCACGGCTAAAAGGAAGTTCAGCAACGTGTAAATTATCTGGTAGTGCGCCTACTTGTTCAGCTAAATCTAAGGCGCGCGATCGCCAAGCTGTGGCGATATTTTCCGGAACTCGCAGCAGTTGGCGGTGAATTTCGTTCCATAGGTCAGCATCGGTTTGGCTTTGTAGTTCAGCAGTACCTAAATATAACTTTAGTTCGGCATCAGCATTAAAAACCGACCGCAGATGAGTCAATTTTAACTCAGTTGGGAGCAATATCATGGCGATCGCATCTTCTGGGGTAGAATCTGGCGGTGGTTGCAATAAGGCGGAGATTTCCCGTAATAACTCCTCACATATTTGAGTACCGGGGTCGAGGGGAAATTCTGAGATAGCTTGAGTTAAAGTCGCCTCTAGTCCACGTAAACTACATTTAAGTAATTTAGCCAACTCTGACCCTTGTATTGCTAATAACTGGCGTAATTGCTGCATGAGTATTAATACTAAAACTGATGATAGCGTTTCAAACCCCACCCCAACCCTCTGGTTATCAAGCAGAGGGAGCAAGAGGTGAAATATTATCAAACTCAGATGCTCCCGTCAAAGTACCTACTCAACCGATGAAGTTTAATGTACACCACAAAAAGGGTCGCGTTCCTTATCCACTTCGTTAGGTTGTAGTTCTAATTCGGCCTGATAAACACATCCTGGCTGTTTAAGACATTCTTGACTAGTGGAGGTCCAATAGGGAACCTCCCCGGCGTGTATTCTCAGAAAACCTTTGTTATCTAGAGTAACGTAATATTTACAAGGGTAATTGGTGGCGACATCCGGTTTACTTAATGCACCGATGCGGATCCATTTTTTGGTGTTAGAGGTGCTATCTGTTTGATAAATATAAAATGTGTGCTGACGGCTTTGGGGAAAGGGAGGTAAAGGGTGACTGACTAAACCGGGTTGTGACTGCTGTTCCCCATGATGGACATAGTGAAATTCTCGCAAAAATTGACTATTATCTTTTCCTGCTTCAAAAACTAAATGATAGGCGTTGGGCTGGTCAACAGTTGCTGACTCAATCACATTGACTGCAATATCACCATCATTTAAGTTGTGCTTGGGACTTTCTAAGGCAATATTCCACTTTAACTTACCATCAGCAAATAGGGCTGCTGTTTCGGAAGCTGCTAATAGTGCAGCACCTACATCAATACCAGGAAGGTCAATTAAATAATGGGGGTTCCCTTGACAAAGTAAAACCCTAAATTCTAGAGTTTGGTCAATTTCAAATTGAACTTTGATTTTTTTGAGAAACTCAGTTTCTGACATTCCTAGTTTTTGCATCAGGTTTTTACCGTCAAAGCTCCCCCACAGTCGTAAGTCTCCCACCTCGTAGTCTTGGCGGTAAATAATATTAATTAATTGTGTCCCTTGCCATTCTGTGCGTACTTTGGCGGCTGTTTCTGTGGGACTGATTTGATAAAGTTCCTGTCCAGCTTTGAATATGGTTAAAAGTTCGTTGCTTTGGGTTTTGCGTTTGAAGTTACAAGGTAGATAATAAAAGAGATTTTTCACGTCTATTTCTAACTGATTTGCTCCCTTGCGTAACAATTCCTTAGACTCTTCGGGGTCAAATCTCAGTCGGCGGAGTTTCTCAGCGTAGCAAGCACCGGCGGAGGTAGCGAGTTTTGTAAATTCCAAGACAAAGGTAATTCTTTCTGGGTTCCAGACGAAGTAAGGGGATTTACTAAATTCTTCGTAGATGTAGCGCTGTACTAATTCCAGGTTGCAAGTTTTACCAGATAAAATCAACCAGTCAACTTTATGAGTATTCCAAGCATCTATATTTTGCCCATGGAAACCCAGGCGACTTTCCATGAGTCCTTTAGCGATACCAATTCCCTCCTTAATAGTGGAAGCGGCTGCGCGTTCAAATTGTTCGCTGTCGATGATAACGCCAATATTATCAGGGGTTCTGACTTGAAATTTAATTCCACTTTGAGTGAGAAGTTCACAAATGTGAGTTTCGGAAATAGTGAAAGTTAAAAGATGATGCTCTGATTTTTGCCCCAGTTTGAGTTTAGCTGATTCAGCATGCTCCCAGAGAGTATAAAAGGTTTGTAGGCGTTGGGGTACTTGTTGCCATCTGGTGGGTAATACTTTCTCGGCAGTATCTAGGGCATCTTTATAAGCAGCATCACCATCAGGGTTTTCTTTATCTATGCATTTTAATAAACTGCTACTTTGAAATTTTCCTTCTTCAATAAAACGTTCATTTAATTCTGTGTTAATTAAATCTTCTAGCTTTTCGCTTTCGATGTCCCCTGTAGTTATTGCTGTTAACAAAAAGTCAGCGATCGCTACTTTTAATAATCTAAACATTCGCAGGGTAATTAATTCACCGCCTAACTGTAAATGACCTGATGAGCCTAACAGTTTGGGAGTAAGTTTATAGTAACGTCCTCCTAATCCTCTATCTTCATGGTCTGCAAAGGTTGGGGTATTATCTTCTAAAGTCAATTCAATCAAAGCTAAGTCTGTGGTTCCCCCGCCGATATCCAAAACGAGGACATTTTGCGACCATTTGTTTTCGACTTGACGACAACGGGTTTTAAATGATTCAATGCCAATATTGAGATTACCACCAAATTCTCGCCATAAAAAGAAGATTGCGACTGAAACAGCCTCATCATAGGCGGTTTGGACATCATCAATACCCAACTGTTCCACTAATTCTTTAACTTCCTTACGCACTAATGGGGGGGCGACAGTAGGGTAAGTTACAACAGCTGTAACGAAATCTCCATCAGAAAACTTGCGCCTAGCGCGTTGGCGGTAATCTTCGGTTAAATCGATTAAATGGGCCCAAGCTGCTTGGATAAGTTGGTTAACATGAATTATTTCTTGCTGAGTGTTTAAAATCACTGGAAAAGTGCGATCTTGTCCAAAGTAGCGCTTGGGTGAGTGGTGAAATCTGCTGATAATTTCTTTTAAAGAGACGCTGCTACCTTGGGCGATGGCTTTTTTTCTGTTATCCCTGGCTTCTCTACCCATGCGTAGTTGTAAATCTGTCAAGGTAAAGATTTCCAATTCGCTGGGTATTTCTGTATCACGGCGATTAATATCTAAGACGACGGGGATTAAGTTTTGGGATTCTAAAGTAGGTACACGAAAAACTTCATGGTATATTTGGTAAAGTTTTTTGCTAGCGGCCCGCCGGAATTTCTCGCTGTTACCTAGACATAACTCTATTTGGCGAATTGCTTCTAAGAATCGCTCTTTTTGGTCAGTTTCAAAAACTGATGCTAGATTATAGGGTTCCATTTCTAGGTTTTTGCTCACATCAGCAATAAATTTCTCCCAGTCATGGGGGTTGACATCGGGTAAAGCTACCGATGGGGGGGAGCTCAACCACTCGGCCATGCGATGGCGTAACCTGATTTCTTGTTCCCTGGGTAAAATTTCGGCGATGGGAACCTCAATGGGATCAAAGAGTGTGACTGTAGAGTTGGATGTACCAAAATCCAATGCTAACCATCCGGGAAATCTTTTTTGTGGTTGGTTTTCAATATAGGGACTGGTTTCCGTGGGGATGGTGACGGCTTCGGCCTCAATGATTTCTTCATCATGCATTAATGGTGACCAAAGATAACATGAAGCTTCAGTTTCCCGGGGTTCAGAAAGTACGGGATCTCCTAAAGCATCAGAATCGAAATACTCAACAGTTACCGCCAAAGTACAGTTAATTGGTTCTCGTAAAGGGCGATTTAACTTACAAGGATATTGCTCTAATTGCCCGATTTGGGAAATTTTGGGAGTTACAGAATCAAATGGTTTATATGCTTTTTTAATTTGGAATGCTAATTCCTCCGGCGTACCGGTGACAATGCAATTAATTCTAGCAATGTGAGGGACATTATCCCCTGCTGCTAGCAGTTGGATGGTGGGTAGTTCCAAATATTCTTTTTCTTTAATATGCACTTGAAAATTAGGTGCGAGCCGAATCTCTACAGGCATTTATTTCTCCTGAAATTAATAATAAATTGCCAATTAAAATCTAGTATCTGTGGTTAAACTTACCGAAAATGTGCCGTAATGCCTAGAAATCTGGAAAATACTAAACACTTGATCCCTAGAGAATCAAGGATTTTTTGTAACTAGAAAATTATCCTCTTGATAAGAGATTGTGGCCACCTGTGCGAGAATCTGCAACCAATGGGGAATATTAACTTTAGCTGGAGAACTACCCGCCGCAATATATCTGAGTAAAGCCTCTTTTTTAGAAATATTTTGCAGACTGGGAATAATTTGATCTAAAATACCTTCTAGTTCAGCATTTATCTTTTGATTGATTTGGCTAACATATTGCACCAAATGGAGGCTAGCAGTAGCAATGATTTCATCTCGTAGTCGCAATACCAAAAGTTGGTGATTACCTGTTCTGGGTAAGTCTGGACTTTTTTCAGGAGACCAGTCAAAGATTTGACCAATATTGTGTTTTTCATCTCTACGGGCTAAGGGGAACATAACTTCGGGTGAAATTGATTGTTCTTTGCTATTAATTTCGGCGATAATTGCTTCTAGCCATTGATTAGGATCGCATCCTAACAGCAACTTGTAAAAAATATCAGCTTCTTCTATACCAAACTCGGTTTCAATATCTTGTTCGATTTCTGGATTTAGATTAGTCTGTAGATAATCTCGTTGTGGGGCTATCTGCTGGGATAATTTATTTAATAAGTCGGCTAATGCTTGATGAATGCGCTCTCGGGCAAATTCTTCTAATTCCTTGACAGTTTTCACAAAAGCTGCATAAAAATCTTCACTCTTTGTAGGTAGGCTGCTATTAACTCTATTACCTCGGTTAAATAGTTTACCCGCTGCCCCTTTAAATTCCGCAATGGTGATATTACCATTGTTGGCTTTGTTGAATAGTAATGTCCACTCGTTCCAGTTGACTATTTTAAATGTGAGTTCGTCTTTGACTACATCACTGACGATATTTCCCCACCGGTCTTTGAGTGGTTCTTTACCTAAATCTTTCTGAAAGTTGCGATAGGTTTTATCTAAACTTTCAATAGCAGATCGCAACTCAATGAGGTTGTGAGTATCGGATGTGGGAATACCTTGCTCGTGGATTTCGGTAATAATATTATTGAGGTATTCTTGTTGTAGCATTAAATTATCAGCAGCCCTATGCGTATCTTCATACAGTTGTTTTACTCCGTGATTGGCTACATGATTTTGAATTAATTCGCGCAGTTTGGCAATACCACCATCTTGGGCGAAGTAACTCAGTTGTCTACCTAAATGGCTCCGGGGATCAGATTCTAGCAGACGTGTGCTTAATAGTTGCCATTTTTGCTGCGATCGCCTAGACCGTTCCAGATAATCAGGATAATCTAAGTTAGCTAAAAATTCCGGTGAACCTGCTTTAACTTGACTAGAACGTTTTGCCAACTCAGCCAATCCTAGTAGTGGGGATAATAAAACCATCCGTTCTTGTTCAATGATGAATGCACTAGCAGCATCAATGGTTGTTTGCAGAACTTTCAATTTACTTAAAACATCGTCTTCTTTTACAGGTTCAGTATTTGCGATGAATTGGTCAAGTTCTCTTTCATGACCTTGACTATCTAAAGGTAACTGATCAAAACGACCCACCCCCACCAAAATTAAATCTTTAAGGTCTTGTCCTGGGCGTTGCTGCTGCATCATAGTAAAGATTTTATTGGCGCGATCGCTACCAGGGGTTTTCCCATTTAAAAGGATTAAAATTGTCTGTACTTCTGCTAGTTCCCGCAGTGATAAAAAGGTATCCCTAGCTCCGGAATTAGCAGCACCTAACCCAGGGAAGTCTAAGAGAATAAATTGGGAAGCACCGCTAAAATCCCAGATTTCCCGTGATATTTTCACTTCAATGTTGACACGGTGGATGAGTGAGAAGCTGTTATGTAATAATTTAGTCGTAAGGTTCTGGGGTGGGCTGGGTAATCGAATATGAGATGAAGGTAAGTCCTCAAACCGAAGAGTTTGGATAGCTAATGGCTGTTCAGGTAGCTGTAGTCCTTCACGGGCGATGTTAGCATCAATTTGATAGTGGATACCACACATTGCTTGGCCATATGCTTGATAAGTGCGAAGGAATAATACCAACTCTCGTAATAAATAACGTAATTCTAAATTTTTACTACTGTTCCATACTTCTTCGCACCAGTTAATAATATCTTTGCCAGTCTTTAATGTTGACAGGGGTATAGGTGGTAGTGCTGCAGCTGCACTCCTGCGACTTGCTTCGTGCAACATGAATTGCAGACACTCATTCACCCCTTGATGAGAAAGATACTCTACCGTATAATTATTAGCCTGAGTAGTGACAAAGCCTGATTGCGGTACAATATGGATGGCTGTGACATTACCTGTAGTTGGGTTCTCACTAATTGGCAAAGCGTCAGCATATCCAATCAAGCTACCTAAAAGCAAAGTTTTACCGCTGCTGAATTCTCCCATGACTCCAATTCTAACTGGAGATGTGGCAAGTTCTACAGTTTTTTGTGCAGCTTCTCGGAGGCGCACAAGACAATCATCTAGCCTAGTGGGTATCCAATCTTCTTGTTTAGAAGGGTATTGGGGTACTGAGTCTAGTTTTTCCAAGATAAATTGTCCGTATGCTTTAAAACAATTTAATTGTTCCATTTCCATAGAAATTCTTTCCATGTCGCATCAATTTCTGTGAGCTTTATAACATAAAACAATCTAAATGGCAGATATTGATAAAACTTGTTATCATCATATTTTTCCTGACTACCAGATTATTTAATACTGTGCATGGATTAATTCTACTGAGTTAAACAATTCTTAACCGGATGCTTATTTAAAAAGTTAAAAATCAAAAAAATATCAACAGAATAAATATTATTGAGGGAATATAGCATTTTCCATGCTCGTGAGGTACAAAGTTGTTTAGTTTCAGGGAACAGGGAACAGGGAATAGGCAATTGATGTGTACTTCATTAGCCTGAAAAAGGCTTTATTCACAACTATGAAATTACTGACTTCTATGAACGAATATCTATCGCAGGTGTTCCATGAGATTTGCGCCCATGATGTTTATCTCCCATCGGCTGTCTTATATTACACAATATGAGTTCTAGTAAGAATTAAACAAGTCCTTCGGGGTGATGTCTGGGTAAGGATGAGCCAAAAGTTACGGTTATTGTAGTGGGGGGGGGAGTGTCTACGCGGCCACATTGACAGTATATTTCATCCTCTTGTGGGGTATGCCAATAGGGGACCGGATACTCGCGTCACAAGAATTTTACCATTTATACATTTATATATTACCTTTTTACTTACAATTTGCTGTATCATATTCAGATGTATGCTTGAATAAGTTAGAGGGTGCTATATATATTTCTTCTGTCGGCAGTTAATAAATTGATAGTTGAACGGGTATAAAAGGATGATGCATGAAGATTATAACGCAGTTGATGCGGTAAATGAACTATTGAGGAAAATTAGAATTAAAGAAAGTCAATTAAGAGTTGCTAAAACATCTAATCTGCTGTATACATCTGAAGTATTACAAAATCAAATATTAGAGTTACAGCAAGAATTATCCGATTCAGAGAACCCGGAAATTGCAGCATTAATGAGTTTATTGGATAATTAAATGTTAGAAGAATGAATTCCAATAATATGCTAGAACAAAAACTGAGGCGCTGGCATGATGTGATTGCTAACCATCCCCATGAGCCTCAAGCCTATGTACAGAGGGGTATGGTTCATTTTCAGCTAGGAAATATTAATGCTTCTATTGCTGATTTTGACATAGCAGAAAAACTTGAGCCACGGTTAAAACCATATTTGTGGCAAAGGGGACTAGCATATTATTATGCTGGTAGATTTGTAGAAGGCGCTAAACAGTTTGAGACAGATTTAACTGTGAATTTTCAAGATGTGGAAGAAACGGTTTGGCGCTATCTTTGTATTGCTGAAGCTGATGGTGTCACCGCGGCGCGTGAGTGTTTATTAGAAGTAAAAAATGACCCGCGATTGGTGATGCAGCGGGTATATGATTTGTATGCGGGGCGCTGTTCTCCGGATGTTTTAATTCAATTGGGTAAAAACGCAGATAAGCGTACTAAATTTTACAGTTATCTCTATGTGGGATTATATTTTGAGGCGGAAAAGCAACTCGAGTTAGCACAGGAATATATTAATCAAGCGGTTGGTAACAAGATTGATGATTATATGTGGTATCTGGCTTGTGTACATCAGAAGTTGCGATAAACACAGGATGACGTGAGTGATGGCAACTAGAGTGAGGTGAATTGTTGCTCTTGACTGGACTTGTAAGGATATTTATATTACTCTATACAAAAATTGATTTATTGGTGGCGATCGCATTAGCAATTGTTATGCAAGTTATAAAAGTTTATAGCGATCGCTAGCCCTGCAAAAGAATGTATAATTCTTGCAGCCATATCAGAATCCCATATGAATAATCAAAGCAAATCAGTTGCAGGCACTGGTTAATGAATGGCATCTTAATATTAAAATTAACGAACGGTGTGATGACTATGACACTTGACAAAGATGATTAAAATCTTGCATCTTGCGGATATCCACATGGGGAGCGGTTTCTCCCATGGGCGCATGAATCCAGACACAGGACTAAATACACGGTTAGAGGATTTTGTCAAGACTTTATCCCGATGTATTGACCGGGCGCTACAAGATCCGGTAGATATAGTCTTATTTGGTGGTGATGCTTTCCCGGATGCTACCCCAGCGCCATATGTACAAGAAGCCTTTGCAAGTCAGTTTCGCCGCCTGGTTGATGCAGATATTCCTACAGTGCTGTTGGTGGGGAACCATGACCAACATTCTCAAGGAACGGGAGGCGCAAGTTTAAATATTTATCGCACTTTAGGGGTGCGGGGGTTTGTGGTGGGTGATACTTTAACTACTCACTGTATTAATACCCGTAGTGGTAAGGTGCAGGTGATTACTTTACCTTGGCTGACTCGTTCTACGTTGATGACCCGTCAGGAAACTCAAAATGCTTCTTTGGCTGAGGTAAACGAAATGTTAACACAACGTCTACAAGTGGTTTTGGAGGGAGAAATTCGCCGTCTTGACCCTGATGTTCCTACTGTGCTTTTGGCTCATTTGATGGCTGATAATGCTACTTTGGGCGCTGAACGTCTTTTAGCGGTGGGGAAGGGTTTTACTTTACCCCTATCTTTACTGACGCGACCTTGTTTTGATTATGTGGCTCTAGGACATGTTCACTGTCACCAGAATTTGAATAAATCAAATAACCCACCGGTGATTTATCCGGGAAGTATTGAACGGGTGGATTTTAGTGAGGAAAAAGAAGATAAGGGCTATGTAATTATAGAGTTGGAGCGGGGACGGGCTAATTGGGAATTTTATCCTTTACCGGTGCGGACTTTCCGCACTATTGAGGTGGATATATCACAAGCAGATTATCCTCAAGCTGCTTTAATGAAGGCGATCGCTAAATATAATATTGAAGATGCTGTGGTGCGGTTAATTTATCAAATCCGCTCGGAACAGATGGATGTCATTGATACTGCGGCTATCCATGGAGCTTTGAGTTTAGCCCACAATTATACAATTAAAGCAGAATTAGTTAGCCAATTGGCGCGTCCGAGAATTCCAGAATTAACCGCTAGTAGCAGTATTGACCCCAGGTCAGCCTTGCAAACTTACTTAAATAATCGTGAAGATTTAAAGGATATTGCTGCATCTATGTTGGAAGCAGCAGAAAATTTACTCGCTGATGATGTGGTTGTCTTTTAATGCTGGGGCGATCGCTGTGTGCTTTAATGATGAGAAAAGGGTGCGATTCGTTCTTCCTAAATGAGCATTTATGCTCAGGGACGGAAGGTAAGACTGGGTAAAACCAGACTCTTATAACTGTGTGTTCATGTGGGTGAGAATCCCACCCCCTAGGTGCAAGGGTGACAGCATCTTCCTTACGGTAGCGACTAGCCATCAATCCGTAAAGCACCGAAGAAAAGGCGCTCCTACTGGTAGCCTAACCTGGTACACGCCGAGCAAAAGTACCCATGAGTAGTCAACGAAGATGTGCTTGAAGCGTCGTTACATCTAACCAGCCAAATCAGGCTGACAGGCTGGAACCAAAAGGTAAAGGATAAGGAAACGGCTAATTCTTTTTAGACCGTTATGCACTTCCGATAAACCCGGCGTATAGCATCACTCTAAAGGTACACAGTATGAACACACGGAACGAAGTAACCCCTTGTTAGCTCTTTTAGAAGGTCGAGTCTAGAAGTAGGTGCTAACCGGATGCTGCAAGTGGGGAAGATTGAGTCAGAAGCGAACGCTTAGGGTAATGCCTAAGATATGCTGACAGACTCACGGTGATATGGATGATAAAGTCTCAAGTAGGAATTATGTCTAAAACGAGTGTAAAGACTACGGTAGAATGGAACACGATTAACTGGAAACAGTTAGAACGTCGCGTTTACAAAATCCAAAAACGAATTTATCAAGCCTCAGCCCGTGGTGATGTCAAGGTTGTTCG
>NZ_JAQMTM010000075.1:0-10653 GCF_028331085.1 Anabaena sp. CS-542/02 | reverse complement strand
GATAGCGGTAGTCTTTCTTGTAAATCTTAAGAGAAATATCGCGTCTGGCTAAGGCGTGCAAGTCTACTGAGGGATAACCGCTCCCATGCTCCCGTTGAAGTAGAAAGTAAAGTCTAGCTTTGTCTAGGTTTTATATAGCAGGAACCCTCTGCATCAAGCATCAAGCCCAACAGGATCACAACGAATGCACTGGCCGATCAATATCATAAATAGTTTGCATCTCAAACCAGATCGAAGATCCGATAGAGAGCACAGGCATAAGCAGTACATTAAAATTGTTCAAAATTTGTTTTGGCGGTAATGCGCGATATTACCGCGACATCCATTCATACAAAACAAATTCACATCAAAAAATATATCAGTGGGAGAGTTTACATGAAGCTTGTCATCCACGGCAAAAATATTGAAATCACCGATGCAATTCGGGAGTATGTACATCAAAAAATTGAAAAAGCCGTCAGTCACTTTCAACACATCACTAATGAAGTGGATGTACATCTAAGCGTCGCCCGCAATCCCCGAATTACTACCAAGCAAGCAGCGGAAGTGACTATTTACGCCAATGGTAACGTCATCCGCGCGGAGGAAAGCAGCGAAAACCTATACGCCAGCATTGACTTAGTGGCAGATAAAATTGCCCGTCAACTGCGAAAATATAAAGAAAGACGTCAAGATCAAAAAACTCACGGCCAACCCACAAATCAAGCCTTAGTTCCCGAACCGGTAGCCGCCGATTTAATCGGCGATCGCACCCCCGAATTGCCCAATGAGGTTATCCGGACAAAGTATTTTACCATGCCACCCATGACCCTTGCAGAAGCCACAGAACAGCTGCAACTGGTGGGACACGACTTCTATATGTTCCGCAACTCGGAAAGTGGGGAAATTAATGTGGTTTACGAACGTAACCACGGCGGTTATGGTGTAATTCAACCACGTCATACCAACGGTCATACCAACGGTAAGAATGGTAATTCAGCCCATGTTAATCATCCAGTAGGGGACAAATCCCACTCCTACAATAAGTAAATCTAGTCCCCTCCCCTTAATCAGGGGAGGGGTGATGGGTGGATTTATTTCACAGCTAACTCTTGTAAAGTTTTGAGGGCTTCCTCTACGTGAGCCTGAAAATTAAACATAGTATCCAAAACAAACTGCACAACCCCCTCTTGATCAATTACATAAGTTACACGGCCAGGAACAAAACCAAAAGCCATAGTAGCGCCGTATTCCTTACGCACCTTGTTATCTTTATCACTCAAGAGAGTGAAAGGCAAATTGTATTTTGCCGCGAATTGCTGGTGAGATTGCGGAGAATCTCCACTCACGCCAATCACTTCAGCACCCGCAGTTTTAAACACCTCGTATTGATCCCGGAACCCACAAGACTCCGCCGTACATCCGGGTGTGTCATCTTTGGGATAAAAGTATAAAACCACCGCTTTTTTGCCCCGAAAATCCCTCAGACTGACTCTAGAGCCATTTTGATCGCTCAGGGTAAAATCAGGAGCAGTATCACCAACTTTAACTGACATATAATTTCTTACCGTTTTTCTTAAGATTCCATCTCCGCTAATTCTAACCAGCGTTCTGTAGCTATATCAATGGACTGCTTCAGGTTTTCTACCTGTTCGTAGAGTTTTTGGACTTGGGTGTAATTCACCCCAGATACACTACTCAAGGCTTTCTCCGCTTCCGCTTTCTCAGATTCCAACTTGGCAATTTTAACTTCTAACTCCCCAAATTCCCGCTTTTCCCAATTTGACAGTCGGCGACGCTTTTTATTTTCCGTCACTGTAGATGAACTGCTAACCCTGGGTGTTGCTGGTGGTTTTTCAGCCACATTGGCCGCTTGCTGTTGTTTTTCTAGCTCCTCTTCTGCTTTTTTGTAATCTAGATAAACTGAGTAATTACCTGGATATTGTCGCAGATTACCGCCTTCCTCCAGGGCAAAAACATTATCTACAGTCCGATCTAAAAAGTAGCGATCGTGAGAAACTGCAATTACACACCCTGGAAAATCTTCTAAATAATCTTCTAGTACCGCCAATGTTTGCACATCTAAATCATTAGTCGGTTCATCTAAAATCAACAGATTGGGCGCACCAATGAGAATTCGCAACAAAAATAAACGGCGTTTTTCACCCCCAGATAATTTATGAATTGGCGCGTATTGCTGGTTTCCCGGAAACAGAAATCGCTCCAACATTTGCGAAGCCGAAATTTGAGTACCGTCGGCGATTTTGACAAATTCCCCTTCTTCCTTGATATAGTCAATCACCCGCTGATTTTCATCTACCGCTGCGAGTAACTCTTCAGAATGCTGGTCAAAATAACCAATGTGAACCGTAGCGCCAATTTCCACAGTACCAGAATCTGGTTGAATCCGCCCGGTAATCATATCCATTAAAGTAGATTTACCAGTACCATTACCCCCAATAATCCCAATCCTGTCTTCTGGACTAAATTCATAGGTGAAATTATTAATCAGAGTCCGCCCATCATAACCCTTAGATACATTATTTAATTCAATCACCTTTTTACCAATGCGGCGGCTAACTGTGGAAATCTCCACTTTCCCTTGAACTTGTTTAAACTCAGTTTCCCGCATGGCTTGGATGCGTTGAATTCGGGCTTTTTGTTTAGTACTCCTGGCTTTTGGCCCCCGACTCAACCATTCTAATTCCCGACGTAATACACCTTGATGTTTACGTTGGCTACTCATAGCCGACTCTTGGGCTAAAGCTTTCTTTTCCAGGTAATATGAATAATTACCTGCATAGGTGTAAACATCACCTCTGTCTATTTCAATAATCCGGTTTGTGACTTGATCTAGGAAATAGCGATCGTGAGTAATCAGTAACAGCGTACCACGAAAGCGATTTAAATAACTTTGCAGCCATTCCACAGACAGCGCATCTAAATGGTTAGTAGGTTCATCCATCAGTAAAACGTCTGGTTCCGATAGTAAAGCTGTAGCTAAAGCAATGCGCTTGCGATATCCTCCTGATAAAGTCCCAACCACCGCATCAAAATCAGAAATTCCCAACTTAGTTAAAATAATTTTGGCGTTGGTTTCCAACTCCCAAGCGCCTGTGGTTTCCATCCTTTGCATCACCCCAGACAAGCGGGACATCAACTGACTATCTTCTGGATGAAGAACAAGTTGGTGAGATAGTTCCTCATACTCACGTACTAAAGACAACTGTTCACCGCTATCGGCAAAAATTTGCTCTAAAACTGTGTAATTCTCGTTTACATCTGGTTGTTGGGGTAAGTAAATTACCTTTGCACCAGCACTAAAAGTAATCTGTCCACTATCAATTGATTCTAATCCGGCAATCATTTTTAACAAAGTTGATTTACCAGAACCATTAGTACCAATTAAACCCACTTTATCAGTAGCATCTAAACTAAAACTGGCATCTCTTAAAATTTCCTTGATCCCAAAATCTTTTTTAACTGATTGTAATGTAATAATACTCATAGAAATTAGTCGTTTTAACTTTCAAATTATTTTGCTATTTTAATTATTATAAGCATAAATGTTATGGGGTGGGCTTCTTGCCCGCCCTGCCTACCTACTCCCATGAGATCCGGCTGTATCCATAGAGGACTAAAGTCCTCACTACAAACCTGATCTAAACTAGAGGGCTAAAATCCTCACTACCAATCTGATTTAAGCAAACAAATCCAGGGGTAAATGTCCATACATTTCGTTAATTCCCCCTTGATTATAGGATTGACAAGAAATTAATACCCCCCGATGATGTCCCGCATAGGAATCAAGATAACATAAACCATTTTTACCATTCAATTTGATATAAACTGGACCTTCTGGTGTTGGTAAATTACTTGGGGCTTCATAGCCAAAAGCATAAGAATAAGTTCTCATCGCCAGTATCCCTTCTGCGGCTGTATCAGCACAAATTCCCAATATTTGGTAATCAGAAATACTAGTTACCAAAATTAAAGCCCGACGCACTAAAGCTTCCTCTGAGGGTTTGAGGATAGGTGCTATATCTAAGCAGTTGAATTTGTTCAGAATTTTTTTGGCTTCTGAGACTGTGAGATTTTGATGGTTGGGAGTTGACATAACTTAGTTTCTTATGTTCTGGTTGAGTTTTGCTACTGGTGTGTGTGAGGTGGGTATAGCCCACCCCGCTATGATTAACCTAAATTATGATTTGTCGGTAACATTACCTAAGTTGAAAATGAATGGTACACTGCCTTTGGCTTCACCACCCATAACGAGAACTTTCGGCATTTGAGCGCCGCCAGTTCTCCAAGCTTCAATTGCTTCTTTTTGCAGAACTAACTCTCCCCCTTGGGCTTTGAGGGTTTCTGCTAAAAGTCTTTGAGCCTCTGCTTTACCTTTAGCGCGATTAACATCTGCTTGCGCTTCCTGTTCAGCTTCTCGTGCTACATAAACTGCTCTTTGAGCCCGTTGTTCAGCTATTTGTTTTTCTTCTACAGCCCTGGCAAACTCGGGTGAGAAATTCAAGTCAACTACACTAGTGTCTAAAACGATTATCCCATATTTAGCCAAGCGATCGCCCAAGGCTAAATCAAAATCTTCTTTTAATTCACTTCTTTTGGTAATTGCTTCTTCTACCGTTCTTCTTGCGGCCGCGATTTTAAACGCTTCCTGTGTTTGCGGCGCAATTATTTTTGAAACAATATTTGCTAAAGTTCCTTGTCTTCTTCTCACCTCAACTACCTGCGCCGGATCAAGGCGAAAGTTGATCGCAAATCTTGCAGATAAATTTTGCAAATCCTTGGTAGAACTTTCCGCCGGTACTTCAAACTTTTGTACCGTCAAATCATACACATCTACTACTGATATCAGTGGTGGTTTAATGTGAATACCCTCTAGTAGCGCCCCATCTCTAGCTTTACCTAAGATGCTGATAACTCCTGCTTGTCCTGGACTGAGAATCACAAAGGAATTTACGCCGACAAGGACAATGAGTGCTAATACAATACCCAAAACTGTAGTTTGCCAATTCCCGAATTGCTGACTTTTCAAGGTTTGATCTCCTTTTGCATCTTTAGGCAACTTATGTACTATGGTGACACGTCTTCAGCTGTTCTCACCGAAGAATCAGATTACAAAAGCCAGATGCTCTCTTCTCCCCTATGGTGGTAATATCTGTTTCACGCAATGGTAAATTACCTTGGCAGTGGCTGACGCAAAGCCCTATCTGTCAGCCTAACTTGACTACTAACATGAGTGTTGGCAAGAAATTTGACTCGTTATCGGCTGTTTGATTTTGGGTAAATTTTTTAACTCGGCTGCATCAGCATTAATTGCCATGGCAGTTGATCTGCTAGTTAAGCAGCAAAATTCTATCATTGGTTAGTTTGGTGTTCAAGATACCTTTGGACAATTTTCACTTTTGTTATAATATCTCAATATTTGGCAGTGGTGGTGAGGTTTTTGCAGTTTTGGTGACGAACTGGGGTAAGATAGGTTTCACGTACTAGGCGCACCAGGAGCAGAGAGTTTATGATGTTTGGTAGTGGTGGCGCGGTTTCCCATAATAGCAAGTGGCGTGTTGAGTTGGATAAGTTTGTTAGGGATAATCACCGCGATTTGGCGGCTGTTTTTTGGGGGTTGTGGTTACAAAATGGTAATCAGCAGGGTACCCTGGGTATTGATTTACAGCCTAGTCCCCATTTTATTTATTGTCCTCAAGGGGCGATTGAGGTTTTAAATGAGAAGGTAGAAAATCGTCTCCAGGAAATTTTGGGAATTATTGACCATCATGATCCTGATGTGGAAGTGTTGATGATTGCAATTGGTAAGGGTGAACTGAAGTTGATTCAGTTTGCGCCTGAACCTCCCCCCCCGGTTTGTTTTGCACAGGTGGGTAAGGATGTGAATGAGTTATTAGATTTGTTGGAGGGAAGGTTAAATGAGGTGGAGTTTTTTTAACCTGAGTTAGCACTGAGGTTTTATTGCTCTCCCTCTATGACTGTTAACACGGCTTTGGGTAAAAGTTTATCTTTGAACCAGACTATTTTGGCGGGGACGTTATCTAATTTGACTCCAGCTTTTTCTAGGTTCAATCTTTCGGAAATGGCTAAAATTAAATTCTCACATCCAGAACGCCGCACTTGATAAAATTTCTTTTGTAGATATTCTGGTCGCCAATAACCAACTATTTCTAGTAAGTAGTCACGTCCATCAGGATGGACTAGGCGAAAGTCGGGAATCATGACGCTACCGGGTATGGGAATTAAATCTACTTCTCGCTCTAATACCCAATCGGTTTTGAGTACATCCCATTTCTCGGCAAAGGATGACTCTAACATACTATCGTAAGGTTTACCGGGGGAATAGTGGGAGACTAGGCCACATTCAGAGTTGAGGGTAAAACGTCGAGTTTTCCATTCTTGGGTGTTAATATCTCTGCTCTGTAAGGTGGCGCAAAGACTCCATTTAGTCACATGAAGTAAGGCGGGAATTAATTTGGCGATCGCCAGTCCATATCTTGTACTCGGTCTAAATAAACTGGTCGGACCGTCAACGGTAATTGTAAATCCGTGGTCTGCATCCCCCTCAATATACGCCATCAGTTGAAACAATTTTAAATAACGAAATAATAGTTTATATTGCCCCGGTACATTGCGATGAGCATTTAAAGTTAACTGACTGGCTTTATAAAAGATTCCCTGGACTTGAGACAAGTTATATCTATTTAATAAGTCTACGGGTGTGGGTGCATCAAAATTCGTTAAAATCTTATTTTCATTCAAATCACCATATAAACCATCCCGCACTTGTTCCCATAAAACTTCTCTTTGCAGTTGCTGACTCAGTTCATCAGCAATTCTAGTTAAAGTAATTTGGGTTGATTCTCTACTACAAACTGACTGGGAGGCTAAACTAAATACCCGCTCTCTTAACATGGGTGGTTCTAGGGGACTGACTACCTCAAAGGTACAGAAACTGCTTTTGAGAATATAAGCTAACCCCCGCTTGACTCGGTAATCTGTCCCGTCTCCCTCTAGGTCTAAAAGTTGACTTTCTAGGAACCCTACAGACTGACCCCGCGCTTCCTCAAAACAATTAATTAACTCCTGCGCTAACTCCAAACTATGGCGATCAATCTTCAATCTCTTGGGAATGATTTCCTCTCCGTTCTGGCGATGACTCAGTAAATCCGTCGGTAACATTTCCCTGCTCTGTTGAATATTTAATATCTAACTGTTCTGCTGCTTTGGGGACTCTACTTTGACCACCGCCATAAATTACCCGTAAATTCCCCTTGTTCTCTGGTTGTTTTTCGCTGCTCTGGTTGTAGTTCTCCACTCCCCTGCGTCTGGCGGAGGTTCCCTCTTCGCTGGTATTTTCGGCTACTACTTCATATAAAATCGCCTGTTTATTAGCTACATTCCCCTTTCTTAACACCCTACCCAAACGCTGTATATACTCCCTAGTAGAACCAGTACCAGATAAAATAATCGCCACGGAAGCAGCGGGAACATCAACCCCCTCATTTAAGACATGGGAAGCTACCAAGGTATTATACTCACCCTCTCGAAACTTGGTGAGAATTTCGTGACGTTCTTTAACAGGAGTTTGATGGGTAATGGCGGGAATTAATAACTGTTGAGAAATTCTATATACTGTGGTATTATCAGCTGTAAAGATTAAAATCCGCTCTGGGAAGTGTTGGGCTAATAGGTCGGCTAAAATTCGCAACTTGCCATCAGTACCTAAAGCAATATTTTTCGCTTCCCTGTGTGCTAACATAGCTCTACGACCCCCAGGCGATCGCCCACTCATTTTCACAAACATTTGCCAACCTTGAATACTCCCCAGGGAAATTTTGGACTGGCGGAGAAAGTCGTTGCGGGTTTGAATTAACTGGTTGTATCGTTCTCGCTCCTGCTGGGATAACTTCACCTTCATATGCACAATTTCATGGTGAGCTAAAGCACCCCCCGCTAAATCCTCAGCGCGTTTGCGATAGACTTCTGGACCAATGAGTATATTTAAATCAGCGTGTTTCCCATCGGTACGTTCCGGTGTAGCTGAGAGTCCTAACCGATAAGGAGCAATAGAATACTCAGCAATTACCCGCCCAAAGTCTGTTGGTAAGTGATGACATTCATCAAAAATTATTAAAGCATATTTATTGCCTAAACTTTCCGCATGAATTGCCGCACTATCATAGGTCGCGACTAAAATCGCCGTGCGATCGCCCGAACCACCCCCCAACAAACCCACCTCAGCATCAGGAAACGCCGCCACTAAATGAGCATACCACTGATGCATTAAATCCAGCGTTGGCACTACAATTAGGGTGGTGCGGGGTGTAGATTGCATCGCCATTTGTGCTAAATAAGTCTTTCCCGCCGCCGTGGGGAGAACCACAACCCCCTGTCTACCCCCCAATTTCCAAGCCGTTAACGCCTCAATTTGGTGGGGGTAAGGCTCCATTTCTAAACTGGGGATTAAATCCACCGGGTAAAATTCCTTGGCTTCATCAATAAAATATACCTCCTCCCCTTGGAGTGCTTCCACCACAGCGCGATAATTAATCGCCGGAATCCGAAACTTTTCCACCCGGTCATCCCATGTAGCGTAATCCATCCACCCTTTACCCCGTGGTGGTGGATGTAAAATTAAAGTACCTCGGTTAAATTGTAGGGTGGGTGTGCGAGCCATTACATATGAAGATTTACAAGCTAGGTTACTCATTGTACCAGCTACGCATTAACATACTCACTTCCTGAAATCTCGGACCCAGTTTTTGATTGAGTTCATCACTTCCCCTGTTTGCTGCTGCGCGTCAACCAGACTACGACTGAGGTAAGTATCAGCATAATATTGTAATAAGCTGATAATTTGTTGATAAGCACCATTGTTACCTTGGGCTAAGAATAATTGCGCTGCTCTTTGCAGGTTTTCCCTAACTTTGTTGATGTCTCCTAGCTGAAGGTAAACAAGACCTCGATTGTACTAAGGTTGAGCTAAATTAGGTGTCACCCGATACTTGCCAGGTAGGTTGAAAGGTAGTTAACCGAAGTTCAATCAAACTTCAATAATTCGACTTTTTTCTACTGGCGATAACATCTATAGGGCTGCTCCTAAAACCTGTTTATCGCTTAGTTTTAGGTACTTTTGCAGCTACAGTGAGTTTAAAAGCCTAATTACCTCAATTGTTTTTTGATAAGCAGCGGTGTTACCTTGAGTGAGGAATAATTGCGCTGCTCTTTGGAGGTCTTCCCTGGCTTTGTTGATGTCTCCTAGCTGAAGGTAAACAGCGCCGCGATCTTTGTAAGCTTGAGCATCATTAAGATTAATCCCAATAGCTTTGTTATAATCAGCCAAAGCTAAATCCCATTTCTGCTGGTTACGGTAGACAAGACCGCGAGCAGTGTAAGCTAGAGCATCATTAGGATTAAGTTTAATAGCTTGGGTGTAATCAGCCAGAGCTAAATCCCATTTCTGCTGGTTATCGTAAACATTACCGCGATTGAGGTAAGCTTGAGCATAATTAGGATTAAGTTTAATAGCTTGGTTATGATCAGCCAAAGCTAAATCCCATTTCTGCTGCTTACGGTAAACAACACCGCGATTGTAGTAAGCTTCAGCATAATTAGGATTAAGTCTAATAGCTTGGGTGTAATCAGCCAAAGCTAAATCCCATTTTTGCTGGTTATAGTAAACATTACCGCGATTGTAGTAAGCTTGAGCATCATTAGGATTAATGGCAATGGCTTTGTTATATTCAGCCAAAGCTAAATCCCATTTTTGCTGGTTATAGTAAACATTACCGCGACTCAAGTGAGTTATAGCCCCAATAGCTTTGTTTAAATCAGCCACAGCTAAATCCAATTCTTTCTGGAACTCGTAAACAAGACCGCGAGCGGTAGCTTGAGCATAATTAGGATTAATCGCAGGGGTAACTACTGGACTAACCGGACTCAAAGCTTGAATCACTTCACTCACAGACTGGTAACGGCGCTTAGGGATAGGATGGGCTAACTTTTCCAGCATTTCCCCCAACTCATCACTTACCACATTCCCATTTAGGTAGTCTCGCCATACCCATTCACCTTCTAGGGGACTATATAAATCAAAGGGACTCACCCCTGTTAATAAATGGAGACAAGTTACCCCTAAACTATATAAATCACTAGTAAATAATGGTTTCCCCATGGACTGCTCAGGAGCGCAGTACTCCGCAGAGCCGATAATTGTTCCTGTTGCTGTGCGTTGTTGTGGTTTGACTACTTTAGCAGCGCCAAAGTCTACTAAAAATAACTTGTTGTCACTGCTGCGGCGAATAATATTCTCTGGTTTGATATCTCGATGTATAACCTGTTTGCTGTGGACGTATTCTAATATCTGTAACAGTTCTGGTAATAGTTCGCGTATTTGCTGTTCTGAAAACACACCGTTTTGATCTAATTCAGTTTGTAGGGTGTTTCCTGCTACAAATTCTTGTACTAAATATTGGCGACCATTGACGATAAAATAAGCCATTAACTCAGGAATTTGGGGATGTTTACCCAACTCCTCTAATCTTTGTGCTTCCTGTGCAAATAACTGGGATGCTTTTTCAATGGTATCAGTTCCCTGAGCTTGGGGTAAAAACTGCTTAATTACACAGTAGGGCTGGGATGGTTTATATT
>NZ_JAQMTM010000006.1:0-31301 GCF_028331085.1 Anabaena sp. CS-542/02 | reverse complement strand
TATAAAATCTTCCTTGTCCACTTTCCTTCCTTGTCTTCCTAGTCTTGCCTTCACAGATCATATTAAAAACCTACCCTTGCAAGGAGAGGGTGGGGTCAAGCAATAGTTGATACACTAATCATGACTTGACAAACATCCTCTTACCGCTCGAGAACTGATCTTTTTTCTCCCTTTCCTCTGTGAGTCTGTGGTTAGTTACTCAAAAATCCAGTAATGCTAGAGTTACATAAAAATAAGAATTTCACCGGTAAATCCTCAAAACCTCAAGAACTAATCACCCTCAGAAATACACCCTATATTATCTTATCTCATGACTAAAACTATTGTTACCGGAGCCGCCGGATTCATCGGTTCTCATCTTGTAGAAACTCTGTTAAATCAAGGACAGCAAGTCATTGGAGTTGACGAGTTCAATGATTACTACAGTCCCGAACTGAAGCGGAAGAACATCGCCAGTTTCCAAAATCATCCCGCATTTACTTTAATTGAGAAAGATATTCAGGTTTTAGATTGGCAGATACTCCTAGAAGATGTAGATATAGTTTACCATCAAGCTGCCCAAGCGGGGGTGCGAGCAAGTTGGGGTCAGGGTTTTCGTGCTTACACCGAGCGCAACATTAATGCCACACAGATTATACTGGAAGCGGCAAAAGATAGTAAGCACCTGAAAAGATTAGTTTTGGCTTCTACTTCTAGTATTTATGGCGATGCTGAAACCTTACCTACCCATGAGGGAATTTGTCCCCAGCCGGTTTCACCTTATGGTATTACTAAACTCGCCGCCGAGAGATTGTGTGGACTGTATCACAAAAACTTTGGTGTTCCCTATGTCTCACTGCGTTATTTTACAGTTTACGGACCTAGACAGCGCCCAGATATGGCATTTCATAAGTTCTTCAAAGCAGTAATTGAGGATCAGCCTATTCCTATTTACGGTGATGGAAAACAAACACGTGATTTTACTTATATCAGTGACGCTGTTGCTGCTAATTTAGCTGCCGCTACTGTACCAGAAGCTGTGGGGGAAATATTGAATATTGGTGGTGGTAGTAGGGTAGTATTGACAGATGTTTTAGATACAATGGCAGAAATTGTCGGTCAACCAATTAAAAGAAATCACATTGAAAAGGCGATGGGGGATGCACGCCACACGGCGGCTGATGTATCTAAAGCCAGAAACATTCTCGGTTATCTACCCCAAGTATCCTTGAGAGAGGGTTTGTCTCAAGAATGGCAGTTTATTCAATCTTTGTATAGCTGTTGACGCGTCCCCTTTACCCCTATGAAAATAATTTAGCATTTTTATTATACCAAGTAAATTTGGCAACTCGCTTATGTCCCCTGGGGTTTACTCCAGAAGTAGCGGATACTATAACTCAGAGTTTGTACAGAGGAATAAAGTTTTCTCTATCCTGAGTGCTTACGCAACTGTTACTCCGAACCTTAGTATCTATCTACTCTGATATCTTAGGGGTGGTTTTTTGCCAAAATTTTAGTTATGGGATAACATTACACTATACAATGTGAATTTAAACAAGTATAAATGATTGGCGTTGTAGAGTCATAGATAAATTATGCCATCTTATCAAGAGGACCAAGACGAGATTAATCTAGCACAGTATTGGCTAACTATCAAAAGACGGTGGTTGCCCACAGTCACCATAGCCGCCTCTGTATTTGGTCTCACAGCTTTTTATACTTTTAGTCAAAAGCCCATTTATGAAGCCGAAGGTAAACTGATTTTTGATAAACAAAGTAGTGCGTCTTTGACAGGTGTCAGTGAGCGGCTCGGAGAACTCAGTGGTGTAGGAAGCACATCCAACCCTTTAGACACCCAGGCCGAAATTATACGCTCTCACCCCCTGATTCAAAAAACCATTGATACCTTGCAGCTGAAGAATAAGGATGGGGAACCCTTAGACATCAGTGGTTTTATTGGTAACCTCAAGGTTCAAAGTATTCGGGGAACTGATATTATGCAGTTGTCTTACCGTGATACTAGTCCTGAGCAAGCCCGGGCGATCGTCAATCAATTGATGTACGCTTATCTAGATAATAATGTCTTGACCAACCGTTCTCAAGCTACAGCCGCCCGGAAATTTCTCATGGAGGAATTACCCAAGGTGGAGTCACAAGTTGCGTCTGCGGAATTAGCACTACGTCTGTTTAAAGAAAAATACGAAATTGTCGCTTTAGAAGAAGAAGCTAAACAAGGAGTTGAAAGACTCTATGAAATATCTAACCAGATTACTCTACTACGGGCGAGGTTGGTAGATGCTAACAGTCGTTCTGGTGCTTTGCAAAATCAATTGGCACTGAGTACACAGCAAGCTGTGTCCCTGAGCAGTCTGAGTCAGTCAAGAGCAGTACAACAAGTGCTATCAGAATACCAGAAGATTCAAGACCAGTTAGCGGTGGAAAGGTCAAGGTTAACCGATCAACATCCCACAGTTGTTAATTTATTAGAGAAAGAACAAGCTTTGAGGGCACAGTTGGAAGGAAGAGTTAGTCAAACTCTGGGTAGTTCACAACCGATCGCAGAGCAAGATTTACAAATGGGACAACTCAAACAAACCCTAACTGCTAATTTGGTGCAAGTAGAAGTAGAACGGCTGGGTTTGGAGAATCAAGTTAATGTATTGAACCAGGCTTTTACTGCTGATGGAGATCGTCTCAGAACCTTACCCAAACTAGAACAACAACAACTACAGCTACAACGACGGCTACAAGTGTCACGAGGCATTTATGAACAAATGCTGACTAGATTACAAGAAGTGCAAGTTGTGGAAAATCAGAATGTCGGTAATGCCAGGATTGTTTCTGAGGCTTTATTACCGGATAAATTCGTTTCCCCTCGTATTCAATTGAATTTGGCACTGGGGGGATTTTTAGGGGTTGTCTTAGCTTTTGGCTCGGCTTTATTCCTGGATGCTATAGACAAGTCTGTAAAAACAGCCGAGGAAGCCGAACAACTGCTCGGCTATCCTTTGTTGGGTGCCATTCCTCAGTTAGACCGTCAAGAGGGGACAACGGAATTACCATTACTGGATAACCCCTATTCGGGAGTGAATTCCGCTTTTGAAATGCTGCAAATCAACCTTGGTTTTACTCTTTCTGACAAGGAACTCAAGGTGATTGTGGTTAGTAGTTGTTTACCAACAGAGGGTAAATCTTTTATCGCAGCTAATTTGGCATTGGCTAGCGCTCAGATGGGAAGGCGAGTGCTATTAATTGACGCAGATATGCGTCGCCCCCGTCAACATGAGGTGTGGAAAAAACGTAACTTGATGGGTTTAAGTGATATTTTGGCGGGGCAGGCTTATTTCGCGCAAACTTCCCAGGAAATGTCGGTAAATCTGGAATTGCTAACTGCTGGTACAATACCCCCTAACCCGGCTGCACTATTAGATTCCCAGCGGATGGAGGAGTTAGTAAAACAAGCAGCCCAAGATTATGATTTTGTAATTATTGATACTCCACCTTTGAGATTCATTGCCGATGCCACAATTATCGCGAAAATAGCAGATGGAATCTTGTTAGTTTCTCGTCCTGGTGTGGTTGACTCTGATGCTATCAGGACGACAAAGGCATTGTTAGTAAATTCACAGTTGCCAGTGTTGGGTATGGTAGTTAATGGTATATCTAGTAATAGCAGTTATTACTACAACAATTATTACCATTATTCTCACTATAATCATTCCAGAAATGCCACCAGGAAGAGAGATAAGATTCAGTCACAATTAAAAGCAATTACGGGGAAATGGTTAGATAAGGATTGACATCCTCTTCCTGCTAACCCTTACGGCTGTAAGAAAGATTCCAAAGATCACTTCTTAGGCTTTCTCTTCCCACGACTCGACTTACTTAAAGAGATTTCTCCACCCAAGCAGAGGTCAATATCTCCAGAGACTTGATATGTGCGTGTGTCCCACATTACGTAGTCCGAATCTCAGGATGTTTCGTGTAGCATTACCATCCCAATATCGAGTGTTTTCACACAGTAGTCAACACCGCAGCCAAAAACTTTTTATGTGCTTTTTTATAGTACTAAACTACTATTTTTTGGCGAATCGCAATGTGCCAGTTGCGTAAGTTCTATTTCTTTCAAATTCGTCTATACTTTCCCATCTTATGACATAAAAAACAGTAAGTATGATACCCTAAATTCGGTAGTATCTACTGAAGAGTTAAGCTCTCGATCATCTCATTGATCTGAGTCCCTCTAAACGTAACCTTCCGAGTTCAACTGTAATTTAGCTGAGGAGGTCGAATTGCACAAAAGATGTGAGCGGAATCGGAAACGTTCAAAACGTAGGGCTATTTATTGTCCTATCCATGGCTGTTATTTGGATAGCGTGAGTCAAAAATATAAACTTTTCGCCGATAAAGCAGAACAATTACAGGAACGGGGCTTAAGTCGGCGAGCCGCATTATTGTCCATCGCCAATTACACAGCAGTTACCATACAAGGAGAGTGGTTAGAGGCTTTTTGGTGTGAACACTGTCAGGAGAAAAACTGGTATTATGTGCGTCAGTTGAATAATGGTAGGTATGATATTTCTTTGGCACCCAAGGAACTCTGGCAACAGGTGACAGGAGTAATTGATCCTGAAGGGAATCCTTCGGTGGGTGAGTTTACGCGGATAAATGCTAAACAGTTGAGTTGTCATGCTGTGAATTCTTTCTATTCCTTATAAGGAGGAAGGCACGCTGAAAATTCTTAGAGGATGCTTGATAAGTTTTCAACAGGTAATTTTCATCTTATGGAACACACCGAACACACCGAACACACCGAACACACCGAACACACAAAAAACAATAAAATCCAGTCCCCTCCCCTTACAAGGGGAGGGTTACGGAGGGGTGAAACAATAGTTGATACACTAATCATGACTTGACAAACATCCTCTTAGCGATCGCCTAAATCACAAAATCACATTATGACAGTTGTACAAGGCCATTCCCTGCCAATCTGACCGCGCATTACGTAGCAAAAGCTACCATAAGATTTCCTGTTCAGAAAAAATATTATTTAATATGTTGCAATAAGTGGAAATATGGTAAATTCCTATGGGTAAACGTTATAAACTTAACTATACAGGTGTTAATTGCCCATAAATCTAGTGAAACCTTAACTTTCTGTTAGGTTGTCCAGTAGGAATTGACAAATATGATATATAAACATAATGTAAAGTGTAAGCAGTAAATATTTATATTTTAATGGGTAAATTTTAAGAGCTAGTCCTAAGCTGATTATTTTCTAGACAAACCTTTACTTATGGAGTTGGGCTTCGACGGTTATATTAATCTCAGTCCCTCCAAACGTAACCTTCCCAGTTAAAGTTTGATTTAGCTGATTAGGTCGAATTGCAGGAAAAGTGTAACAAAAAAAAGTGCGGATTGCCGTTAGGCAGTTAGGGTTTTATACAGGTTGGCTACCATCATCTTAGGGAAAAGGGAACAGGGAACGGGGAAAAGGGAACAGGGAACGAAGAATTCCTAGATTTTAGGAATGTACAACAGTTACAAACTTGGTTAGAACAGCTTTCCTCAAGTAGTGGTAATTTATGATGACCTTCTGCAGCAAAGGTCGATCTGCTTCTTGCAGCAGCGCTTCGCGATCGCCATTAAGTATGATTCAAATCTCAGATTACATAGAATAAACATACAGGACTGAGAACCACAATTTCAGGATCAGAACAAGAAACTGAGTTAAATTCACCTCGACTAAACACAAAAACCAGGGAGCCAGGGAATTCATTCCCTGGCTAAAAGCTGAAGTCGGTTGAAGTTTGGCAACTATTAGGAGAGTTACTCCAAGCCCAAAAAGAAACCGATCGCAAATTCCAAGAAACCGATCGCCTGCAAAAAGAAAATGCTCGGCAAATCAGAGAATTAGGTAAACAGATTGGCGGGTTAGGGGCTAAATTTGGCAGTTTCACCGAAGGGTTAGCTCTCCCTTCCATGGAAACCATCTTGCGCCAACAATTTGGTATGGAAATTATCAGCCCCAGTGTGAGGGTGAGCAAAGGTGGGGAACACCTAGAAATAGACGTACTGCAATATACTAATGGGGACATCAACAGGGCGATAGTTGTGGAAGTCAAAAGCCACGCCAGGGAAGAATCCATTACTCAGTTAGTCAACCTGCTATCGAGGTTCCGCCATTTCTTTCCTGAACATCAGAATAAACAAGTATATGGAATCCTGGCGGCGGTGGATATGTCTGTCCAAGTGCGAGAAAAGGCATTGCAAGCAGGATTGTATGTGGCTCGGATTCAGGATGAGGTGTTTGAACTGGATACACCCCCCAGTTTTAACCCCCGGGTTTGGTAGAAGCACTCGCAATTATAGCAACCGCCAAGGTGGTTAGGACATAAACAGAAGATAAAACCACTGAAATTCAAGCGTTTCAAGGCTTCCCCCAGCTATATATTACGGTTTGGTTAACTCAGTCTGAGAATTAGCTGATGTTTACACACCCAGTAGGTGGAAATATCTGGGTAATTGGTTGGAGAAAACGGCAATATGAAAGTAAAGGTATAGTAATGTCAGCGATCGCCTAACTGTGTGTATTTATAGGTGTATAATTAGAGCGATCGCCCCCCGTATTGGGTACACTCACACCAGTCGGTTTTTAACCGACTTAAGCTTTGAGACTCTTAATCCATTCCCCGGCTCCCCCGGTGCGGATAACTTGCAGCGCGATCGCCTCTGGTGTTGGGTACACCCAAACAAACCAGTCGGTTTTTAACCGAGTTAAGCTATTAGGCTCTTAATTTATTCCCTGGCTCCGGTGTAAAATATATAGTGAAAGTTGTTACCCTTGAAGCTGAAAATCAAGACTATGAAATCTGAAGGGGCTTCACGATACGAAGAGGATTTTTATGGCTGGACTCAGTGGCAAGTACAAGCACTAGCACAAAGGCAAGTATCAGAATTAGATTGGCAAAACTTACAGGCTGAGTTAGAAGGGTTGGGAAGACAGGAATACCGAGAATTAGTCAGTCGTCTTACTGTCTTGTTAGGTCATCCGCTCAAGTGGGAATATCAGCCAGAAAACCGTTGTCGCAGTTGGTTTCTGCCTATCAGAGAACAACGCCGAGCAATCAACCGCCATTTTCGTCGCAATCCTAGCTTAAAGTCTTCCATGGCTGAGGCTGTAGAGGATGGTTTTGCAGCGGGGGTGGATTTAGCTCTACGAGAAACCAACTTATCCTTGAGAACTTTTCCGGAAAAATGTCCCTACAGGTTTAAAGAAGCGATCGCAGATAGTTTTCTTTGTGATACTAGCCACGATTGGCAATAAGTATGCTGATTCCCTGTATTTATGATATAAGTGTTAAATGTATGGAATATTATTTGAACCCAGCCTCACCCCTTTTTAAGAGGGTTGGGGGGATCAATCAGTGTCATTGATGACAATAAAAAACTTTTGAAACAACCTCTAAAGAGGACATAGGGTGAGGTGACTGTTAACAGGCGATCGCTTTGTCTGTTGGGTGTGTTGGGTGTGTTCGGTGTGTTCCCTAAGATAGTTAAGAAAATCGCTGTATAATAGGTAGTATTGCACCAAATTAGCGAAAATATGTTAGATAAGACCATTATTCTGGAAGTATCTCAAGAGGAAGATGGCGGCTTTGTTGCTGAAGGTTTAACAGAGGACATTTTTACCCAGGGTGACACATGGGAAGAACTCAAGGAAAACGTCATTGAAGCAGTTAAAGGTTACTACTTTGATCAACCATCATTACCCAACGTCAAATTACACTTAATCAAGGATGAGTTGATCCTAATGAAATGATCTAGGAGAAAATCATGATCTCTATTTGGGAAAAATCAAGTAAAAAATATATATGAACAATAACAGCAAACTTTACAATTACACCGTCATTCTCGAAAGGGAAGAGGATGGAGGATATCATGCTTTTTGTCCTATTCTCAAAGGCTGTCATTCTCAAGGAGAGACTTTTGAAGAAACAATTGACAATATTACAGAAGCTATTGAATTATATCTTGAAAGTTTAAAAGCAGATAGTCAACCTATACCTAAAGAGGATTTAATTTTTAAATCATTGACCATTTTAGGATGAGCAACTTTCCTACAGTCACAGCGAAAGAATTTATTAAGGTTATTGAAAAACTAGGATTTTATCTTGATCGGCAAAAAGGTAGTCATGGCATTTACAAGAATATTAACGGTAGGAGAGTCGTGGTTCCCGTTCATTCAGGACAAAATCTAAAGCAAGGTACTCTCATGGGTATGATTCAAGATATTGGCATTGACAAAGAAATTTTCTTTGAATTGTTACGGAAATAATATACAAAAATAATATATAAAAATCGGCGTTGTATAGTTTAGGGATTAACCCGGAGGACATAGGGTTAGGTGACTGTTAACGGGCGATCACTCAACCATGTGTATGATAAGCGATCGCTTTTAGTCCTCCTCACAGCCCAAGTATTTAAGCAAATCCGCACAGCAAAAAAATCAATATTACCACAGAATACCATCATAGTCTAGCTAAAAGGGAAATGAAAGCTAACTTACAGGCGCTCATGGGCTTCTGAGACATGGGAAATTATGGGACTTCGCCATTTGTTGGATGTTATATAAACATTGAAAAATAGTATGCTTATTCCCTGCATTTCTGATCTCAAGGTTTAAAAAGAGGATACTGTCAAAAAAAATACCAAATAATTTAGGAAAAGAAATGTCTAAAAATACTGGCAGTAAAAAGAGACATAAGCACAGTCAAAGATTAATTGCTGAATTACGGCAATTGTGGGGTTACCTGAGCCGTCGCCGTCAGGTGCAGTTGGGGGCTTTGCTACTGCTGATGCTGCTGTCTTCTGTGAGTGAGATGGTTAGTGTGGGGGCAATTTTTCCCTTTCTGGGAGCCTTGACTAATGCACAGATGCTGTTGAATGCTCCCCATCTCCAACCAGTATTAAACTTATTGCAGATTCAGACCCCAACCCAACTAGTGAGGGCCTTAGCTGTGGGGTTTATTGTCGCCGCAGTGTTGGCTAATGGGCTGCGGTTGCTGACCCTGCATGTGCGGTTGCGCTTGGCTGCAGCGGTGGGTTCTGATATCAGTAGCCAAGTTTATCACACTACCCTGCGACAGCCCTACAGTTTCCATGTGCAGCACAACAGTAGCGATTTGATGCAGACAGTAACTGGGGATACCACGCTTCTGACTAGTAATATCTTGATACCATTGGTGGCGTTTTTGACGGATGCCCTGGTTATACCTGCTTTAATGGGGACGCTATTATTCATTGATGGCAACATTGCCCTCTGGACAGGGGTAATTTTGGGGGGAGCCTACACAGTGATTTATCGCACCCGGCAACGCTTACTCAAGCGTAATAGCAAAATTATCGCTGAATCGGGGCAACGGAAAATCAAGGTAGTGCAGGAGGGGATTGGCGGGATTCGGGATGTGTTATTGGGACATTCCCAAGAATTTTTCGAGAGGGTGTATCTGGGGGCGGAGGCTGCTTTCAAGCAAGCTACAGCGACTAATTTGATTATTTCCCAGTCCCCCAGATATCTCATAGAGGCTTTGGCATTGTCTGCGATCGCCCTTTTAGCACTGAGTTTAGGTCAAAATGGGGATTTTAGCCAGGCTGTGCCAGTATTAGGTAGCCTAGCCCTGGGGGCGAAACGGTTACTACCGGCTATGCAAGAGGCTTTTGCATCTGTGGCAAAAATTCAGGGGTCGCGGGCGGCGTTAAGGCGGGTGTTAGTGGCCTTAGAACGACCCATTGAGCCACTGCTGGGAACGACTGTTTCCAGTCCCTTGGGGTTGGAACAGGAACTACGGTTTGAGGGGGTATGGTTTGGTTATCACCAGGAAACACCCTGGGTATTGCGTGATTTTCACCTGAAGATTGCCGCCAAGACCACAGTAGGGTTTGTGGGGAGTACCGGAAGTGGGAAAAGTACCACAGCAGATTTAATTTTGGGACTCTTACAACCAAATAAAGGCACAATTTGGGTAGATGGGTTAGCTTTACAAGGTGAGCGGTTACGCCAATGGCAACAGAGTATTGCCCATGTACCCCAGCAGATTTTTCTGAGTGATGGCACTATTGCGGAGAATATTGCTTTTGGGATTCCTCAAGACCAGATTGATTTTGATCAAGTGGGAAAGGCGGCGCGGTTGGCTCAGATTGATGAATTTATAGAGGGATTACCAGCTAAATATCATACCTACGTAGGAGAGCGGGGAATTCGGCTGAGTGGGGGTCAAAGGCAGCGCATAGGCATTGCCCGGGCGCTGTACCGCAATGCCTCGGTGATTGTGTTTGATGAGGCGACGAGTGCTTTGGATAATGCCACGGAAAAGGAAGTGATGGCGGCTATTGAGGGGTTGAGTCATCAGTTGACGGTAATTTTAATTGCCCACCGCTTGAGTACCGTGGAGCGGTGTGATTTGGTGGTGGAGTTAAGTCAGGGGCGAGTGGTGGCTCAGGGGAGTTATCGGGAGTTGATCGCGCAATCGAATAGTTTTCAAAGGATGGCAGGAATGAGTTAACTAAAATTCTATAGGACTAATATTTGAATTTTGAAATAGTCTTCCAGCTTTTTGATTTTAGAACACTTCTGATGAGGATATCATGCTAAAAAAAATAATTAAGTATGCAATAGAAATGACTGGATATACAGTAGTAGCAAAAAGAGCCAATAAAAGAGCCAATAAAACTGACTCATTCAAGCATAACACACCGGAAAATATGGATACCTTGTTTTCTAGTAATACCTTCCTTACTAAATATCGTAGTAAGCATAGGAATAAGCTTTATGAATATATAAGCTCAAAAGTCAATAAAGACTACGCTAATCTGAATTAGCTTAAAATCGCGGATTTTGGATGTGGACCTGGGCTATTTCTGGAATACATAGCGAATGAATACCCCCAAGCGAAGTTATTTGGATTTGAATATTCTTCAGTAGCATTAGAGATTGCCAGATCAAATTGTCCAAACGCTTTTCTGGCTCAACATGATTTGACACGACCGATTGAGAAAGACTTAGAGTTTGATTTTATTGTCTGTTCTCAAACTCTTGAACACGTGCATTTTCCAAACCTTGCTCTGGCTAATATATTTGCTGCATCCTCGGAAAATGGACGAATAGTTATAACTGTTCCAGATGGACGAGTTGATACTTATGAGGGACATTTTAACTTCTGGAGTCCAGAAAGCTTTGAGATTTGGATACGAGATCATTTGCCTGGACAAGCAATGGTTGAATTTGATGTACTTCCTAGAGGTTCTGGATTTGATTACTTGATAGCCATAATTGATATGCCATTGGTAGATCAATAGACATCGGATTATTGCCAAAATATCTGTATTTCTTAAAGCCTTCTGGTAATTAAGTGGACTTCCCAGGATAGATATATGCCAAGCAAACTTTTTGCTGAAAATATACCTCTTGCTCCCTATACAACCTGGAAAATAGGAGGTGCTGCCCAATGGTTGGCAGAACCAAATCTTGAAACAGCACCCAAATTGCTAACCTGGGCTTATGAACAGGAAATACCTATTTATTTTCTTGGTCGTGGCTCTAATGTATTGATTGATGATGCTGGACTACCTGGGTTAGTAATATTAACTCGTAACTCCCTCACTGAGTTGAGACGTGATGGAGACATTATTATTGCTGGGAGTGGTGTATTCTTACCTCAATTGTCTAAATTCGCAGCACGGGAGGGCTTTTCGGGCTTTGAGTTTCTCATTGGTATTCCCGGTACCGTAGGCGGCGCGATCGCTATGAATGCTGGGTTGACTGTTTTTCGTCCCCGTGAGATGACAGCAATTGTGAAAAATTTCGATGTCTTAAATCTGGATGGCACCATTGAAACACTAACAATGGAAGACGTTCATGCTGGTTATCGTCACACCGATTTATTAAATGGAAAGCGCCTAATATTACAAGCTCGTTTTTGCTTACAAGAGGAGGGCGACCCAGATCAGATTCGCCGAAACACGTTTGACCATCTTGCGGAGCGTAAGCGTAAGCAACCGTTAGATAAACCTAGTGCAGGGAGCACTTTTAAGTCACCTCCCGGTAGTAAGGGGGCTGGATGGTATATCCAACAAGCGGGTCTGAAAGGTTTTCAAATTGGTGCTGCGCGTGTGAGTCCCATGCACGCCAATTGGATTGAAAATTTGGGCGGTGCAACAGCCGCAGATATTCGTCAATTAATCACACATATTCAAAAGACTGTTGAAGCTGAAATAGGAATTAATTTAGAAACTGAAGTTGTTTTTCTGAGCTAACTAAATTTATTTTGAATGATCATGTCTACTCTACTAAGCGCTGCTAATGACCAAGGTAATTTATCAATGAATGTATGCGGATCTCAAGTTCCATCTGGAAAAGTTCGGGTGAGCGGGGCTAAGAATGCCGCTACACGCATGATGGCAGCTGCTATGTTGACGGATGAACCTGTCTATCTGCTAAATTTTCCCACTGAATTAGTAGATGTACGTCAAAAAGCCCGATTTATTCAAGCCTTGTCTGGTAAAGTGCACCTTGAAAAAACATCTTCTTCAGCCCGCTTTGATTGCTCTCAACTGAAACCGACGAGTTTAGACGACTATAATTTCCCCATTCGCACCACTTATCTATTAGCTGCTGGTCAATTGTTGCGTCAGGGTAAAGCCTTTATTCCTTATCCAGGAGGCTGTAACCTGGGGAATCGTAAATATGATCTTCATCTCATGGTTTGGCAGGCTTTAGGATGTCGCGTAGAAGAAAAGTTAGATCATATTGAAATTACAGGTCAATTGCGTGGTGCAGATATTCACTTTCCTATTTCGACTATGGGAGGAACCGAAAATGCGTTACTTTGTGCCGCAATTGCTTTTGGAAAAACCCGCATTTACAATGCCTACGTTACGCCAGAGGTGGAAAATCTGATTGACTTATTAACTCTAATGGGAGCAAAAATTACAATCAATGGAACTAGTTTAATAGAGGTAGAAGGGGTAAATTACCTTCGAGGCGCAACTATTCCAGTCATTCCAGACCGCATCGAAGCCTTAACTTGGATCATATTTGCTGCTATTTCTAGGGGGAATATCTTAGTTGAGAATGTACCCTTTCAGTCAATGGAGATTCCACTGCTCCACTTGAGAAAGTCAGGATTAGACTATTTTGCCAGTTCTAACTCTGTTTGGGTTTCAGCAGAGTCAATTCCTGAATATGGGTTACAACCTTTTGAAGTAGCTTGTGGCACCCACCCCGGTATTATTTCAGATATGCAGCCTTTTTATGTACTCCTAGGGTTGCATTCAGTAGGACGTAGCCTTGTAATAGATTATCGATATCCTGAACGAACTGCATATCTTGAACAATTATCTCTATTTTATCCTGGCTGCATTCAGTGGGCACCTGGAAAAATTGTTATCAATGGTAATAGTCAACCTGCGGGAGCCTCGGTAACATCCACTGATCTGCGAGGAAGTATGGCTCTTGTGCTAGCAGGAATTATTGCTAAGGGAGAAAGTCAGATAGATAAAGTTCACATGGCTCTCCGGGGGTATGACCAAATGCAAGAGAAGTTAGCGGCTTTAGGAGTTCAAGTTCATATTAACTCCAAGTAGAGCCTTGCCCAAAATGGGAATGAATTATGAAGTTAAGGATAATCTTTTGGTCATTCAGGGAGGCAATAAACTTCATGGAACTGAAGTAACAGCCCTGGATTTAAGAGCCGGTGCAGCCTTGATGATTGCCGGTTTGGTAGCAGATAGTCCAACTAATATTAGCAATGCATGGCAAATTTATCGAGGTTATGATCAGATGAATAAAAAGCTCTCTCACCTTGGCGTTAGTATTTTCAGTGAGATGCAACCACATTGAAAATAACAATTTAAGAGGCAGAACTTATACCATCACTGCTTCTTATACTCGACTTCTAACTTGTCAAACACAGTCTTAAGTGCGAGCTATATAGTAGGAAGTGATTTATCTTTAATTGAATTGATCAGGAGGCTTATAATGTACGCAATTTATATTGATAGTCCTACTATTAGTGGTGCTGAGAAAAGAGCACTTAAGTTATTTTATGAACTGAATCTTAGGGGGATAGAATGCAAGCTAATTATCTCAAAGAGACTGTTTAATTTATTTTCTGTTGGAGAATACAGACGATATTTAAGTGATGCTGACTGCATAGTAATTGAATCAGATTTCGTGGATAAATTAAGGACATTAAAAAGTTTTTTCTCTCTGAGAAGATATACAGGCTTTAATCGTATAGTAAGAAAAATATACGATCTGAAAGTTAATAAAGTTATCAAAAATATTGATCTTGATGTTTTACATATTTTTCTAGATTTGAGAATAGCTTTTGATGTTAAGAAAAATACAAATATTGGCAAGGTAATATTTGAAATCACCAGTCCAGAATATGTTAGAAAGTTATCATCATATAGACCAAATACCTTGGCAAAAATCGATTACTTTAATGCTGTTAGCGACTCAACCTATATCAAGGCTGTGGATTTTATACCCCGCGATAAAATTAGTCAGGCTCCTATTGCTTTTTTTAACCCAGAGTATAGTATCAGTGAAGATAAACTATGGAATAACAAAGAGAATATTATTATATTTGCTCACAGATTGATTCCCAGAAAAAATGGATGGTTATTTGCAAAAGTTGTCAAACAATTTTTAAAGCATCATTCAAGTTGGAAAGTTAACATTTTTGGCAAAGGTCTACAATCTGATGAAATCAATAACTTACTTGCAGAAGAAATATTATCAGGTCAAGTGATAACTGGTTATCAAACAAAAATTATTCCAGAGCTAGAGCGGAGTAAAATTTTTGTTTCTTTGATAGAACCAGATAATTACCCATCTCAGAGTGTTTTGGAAGCAATGTATACAGGTAATGCACTCCTGCTATCTGACCGTGGTTTTACGAGAGAAAGGTTCTTTGCAGACAATGGTATGCTGTGTGAACTTACTTTGGAAGATGTATTACTCAAGTTAACTAAGTTAGTAAGTAGCGAAACTGATTTAGAACTTTTTGGAAGAAATTCTCGAAGTTTATTAAACAATAAATACAATAAGGGAATATACATAGATTACATATCACAAATGTATAAATCAATTAGTAATGATATATAAAACGTAATGTTAATATGGAAGCAGTGGGAAATGCCATACTTTACATCCTCTGTACCAGTAGTTGTGCATGGCTAATGCTCCCTCACGACTTCCCTTCAGGGAAAACTGGTTACCACTATTTTCGGTAGTATAGAAAAGATGGGAGATGGAAGAAAATCCATTGTTTAGCAAAATCTAAAAATGCTCTCAAATAGTTTGCATCGGATATTGGAGAAGCAAACTTATTTTTAGAGTAAAGGTAGGAAGAGAAAATAAATAATCTTGGGTGTGGGGATCTAAGAAGATGGATGAAAAGACAAAGCATTTAACTGAAAATGTTTCTGGACATGAACCTTTAGTAAGTGTTGTAATGTCTGTTTACAACGGAGAAAAGTATGTTGAGGACGCGATCGAAAGTATTCTAAATCAAACTTATAAAAACTGGGAATTGATTATCATTGATGATGGCTCTTCAGATTCTACAAAACAGGTAGTAAATAGATTTAAGGATGATAGAATAAAGTATTTATACCATCAGAATATGGGTCTTACAAAGTCTCTGAATCGAGGTATAGAAAAATCTGTAGGAAAATACATTGCTAGAATTGATGCTGATGATCGAGCTTTGCCTAGCCGTCTAGAAAAGCAAGTTGTTTTTCTTGAGAGCAACCAAGAATATGTTCTCGTTAGTTCATTTTGTTACTCCATTGATATGTCATGTATGCGCGTCTTGGTGACAAAACCTCCGATAAATGATAGAGACTGTAGAAAAAAACTGAAATCAGGCAGCTCGACTTTTATGCATAGCTCAGTTATGTTCAGAAGGAAAATTGCTGAAGAGATAGTAAAGTACGATGAAAAATTTAAACAAGCACAAGACTACGGACTATGGATAAGTTTAGCATCTAGAGGTAAAATTGCATCTCTGGCTGAACCTCTTTGTTTAGCCTTAAGAAACGATCCATCTTCTATAACGTCAAAACGTAGTCCTTTAAACCATTTTTTCCTTGTACTGAGTTTATCTTGGCTTGCTTTTAGAGAGCTTAACGGCAGTGTTATGGATTTTTTAGGTGCTGTACTAAATGCAATCAAGAAACTCATAATTGCATATATTTTGAAAATTCAAGCGGTTAAATTAGTCAAGCAGCGTTTACGCTCACAACGTTATCAATACATTGCTTTTACTGATATTATTCGTCTATGGAAAAACGATCTTTCTTGTTAAGAGGATGTTGAAGAGTTTAGAAGAAGTGATGTTGATTACGCTAGTTGTTTTAGCAATAAACGAATCATTGCGACATAAATAAAAGCTTCTGTTGTTTGGTGGTAAAATATCATACTCCTTTGATTGTCTGTTGATAATCGCTTCTGAAAACAACACAACAAACATTAATTACTGAGATAGCGCCAGCACTGACTTGTAATTTATCCATTAAATCTATCAGATATCCATTAACTCGTATTTTCATAATATTTACCAAATATGAAATATCAACGATACGGTTTCAAAAAAATAAATAAAGGAATAAATAAAGGGAAAAAACAGAAATTATATGAAATTGCTTTAAATGTAATCCTGTTTTTATACATATATATTCCATCATTTTCATTTTTTGTTCCGGCCACCACAGTTATATTACCTTTAGGAATAATCGGTTTTTCATTTTTGTTTCACAAAAAAGACTTTGTACTTGGCTTAAAAAACAAAACATTATTTCTATTTTCAATGGCTTATGGTGTAATTATTGCATATTCTTTTATATTTGATTTTTTTGGTAATTCTATCGCTTATATGGGAATTGGACAATTATATTCCATTATTTCCCTTAGAGTTTATTTGGAAACTTTTTTAGGTTCAGTTGCCATCTACCTAATGTTTAAGTCTTTATCGAGAAATGCTCCTGAGGATTTGATTAAGTCATTATTTTTGATTACTTTCGTACAGTTTATATTTTGCTTATTAATGTTAACCAGCGGAGAAATAAGAGATTACATTAGTTTGAGTTTGCTTAGACCTGATGAAAAGATAGCACTAGATGGTGAGCTAACCTCACTCGCTCAAAGACGTGGTTATGGGCTAGCTTCGGGGCATTTATTTTCATATCCATTGTTCAACGGACTAGTTTGTTGTTCTGCACTTTGGTTCTTTCTTAAGAAAAGAAATGTGTATTACTTAATTCTTAGTTTTATGGCGGTGGTTCCAATTTTAATCAATGCAAGAATTGGGCTGATCAGCATGCCAGTTTTTTTGATATCTCTCATTTTAGAAAAAAGACTGGTTGTAAATTTTGTGAAATGGCTGTTAAAAAACTGTGCATTCGTATTTATGGTATTATTAATTGGATTAAGTTCCATACAACTATATAATTTTATCCCCGAGAAAACTCTACTTTGGGTAGAAGAGGCAATATTTGGAATTATCGACGCAATAACATATGGCAATATTGAATATTCTTCGACATTAAATGATCTATTAACTAGTCATATTCACATCCCTGATAATCTAATATCTTTTTTGATTGGGGACGGCATGTATCTATTCCTAAACCCTACATCTCCTATAAGTAGTGACGTTGGTTATGTAAGACTAATTTTTTTTGGTGGATTAATCCTATCGGTTTTTCTATACATTATTTTTATATTTCTTTTCGGTATTGCTGTGAACAAAGCTAAAACAAATATTGTCAGATTAACCTTAGTATGCGGGTCTTTAATGATTTTTATAGCTAATTTTAAGGGGTTAGTTTTCCACAATCATAATTCTATATTAAGAGCTATGGTTCTCCTATGTGTTTTTGTTATCCTGGATTTCACTAACAAGAGTGTAAAACCCATATTACCCAAAATTGGGAGGGAATAATATTTAAACCAAGAAATGTCGGTTCTTGCATAGATTTTATGGTAATCGAGGATTGATAACAACAAAACCCTTACGGGGTAATGGTTATAAACAGTTATGCCCAATATTTTCAATGAAATGCCGACACAATAAGGCTTTCAATGATTTTTAACTGGTTTCTCCATAAAAAGTACCGAAGAACCGAAATGTCCAATGCTGTTACAAAAATTTATATTTTCAGATATAATCTTGTCAGTCTGGAGATTATCAGTATTATGCTGAAGCGACTTGCTTAATTTTTAAATACCTAAAACTTTTCAAACACCCTCTGAAAGACTACCCCAAACTTCTGAGTCTTTTATCTATATTGCAATGATTGGTGTCATGCTACGACGACTGGCTTAATTATTTACTAAATTTGACTTTTCAAACATCCTCTTACAAAGAAATTTCGTTCTTCTATGCAGAAAAATCATAAAATATTAATTATTGGTTGGTTTAAGTTCCCATTTGGAAGTGCTGCTGCATCAAGAATAAGGACTTTGGCTAAGGGATTGAACGAAAACGGTTTTGAAGTGCTTGTTGTAACAACTGCGCGTATACCTTTGCGGAATGAAGATTGCACAAATACGGGTGAACTATCTTGGCAAAATATCAAATACGAAACTGAAAACTGTTACGAGAATGATGGTAGAAAATTATCGCTTATCCAACGCATTTGGAACTACTTGCAAGCTATTTACAAAAGCTGGGTCAGGGTTTATGAACTAATACACACTGCTGAAGCTGACAGCATCATAATTTATGGCAGAAGTGTAATATCTTATTTACCTGTGGTCATGCTGGCACGTTTTTATGGTGTTCCACTATTCTACGATATGGTGGAGTGGTTCCCCCCTAGCCGATTTAAAAGCTGGCTGATTAATCCCATGTTTTATGACGATTGGTTAGGACGTCATTTACCGCTTTTGGGTTCTCAAGGTGTAATTGCCATCACCCATTATATTTCAGAAAAGTACATTCGTCACCAAATTCCTTGCTTGATTCTTCCTAGTATTTTTGATTATTCTCTCAGTCAGCAACTAAAACCCCCAGATACAGAAATTAAAGATAAACAGTTTGTTGTACTTTATGCAGGCACTTGTAAATTTGGTGATGGATTTGAAAACTTACTAGATGCAGTCAAAATAGCCTTTTCCAAAGGGTGTCCTATTCGTTTGGACGTTTTGGGCACAGATGGTTTATCTGGACCTGCGGCAAAACAACGCCAGATTTGCGAACAAGATGAAATTTTACGTTTTCGTGTACGTTTCTTGGGGAGAGTAAGTGATGAAAATTACCTTTCTACACTTTGTTCTGCCAATTGCTTAGTGTTACCTCGTCCTGATTGCCAAACTGTTAAGGCTGCATTTCCCACTAGACTACCTGAGTTTCTTTCAACAGGGCGTCCAGTGTTAACTACCAATGTTCCAGATGTTACCCGATATTTGGATGCCGGAATCCATGCAGAGATTGTATCAGGAGACACATCAAATGCTTTAGCCGATGGAATTATAAGATTATGGCAATATCCGGAGCGTGCATTACAGATTGGGATTGCAGGTCAAAGGCGAGGTCGTGAAGTATTTAATTACCATCACCATATGACAAACTTATCTGAATTTATTCTCAACACTAAATTCAGAAGAAAACAAATCCCCTAGTCTTTAACTCAGACTCCCAAACATTCAAAATATGGTTGTTAAAGTTATTCACAAGCTGAGGGTGCGACAAAAAAGTAGGTTTGACACTACCTTTCACATGAATAGTGTCAATTATGATTAAACTTACTCTCATCATCACCGGACTCAACACTGGTGGTGCAGAAATGATGCTGCTCAAACTTCTAGAGCGGTTATCACCAGAATTTACCCCTCAAGTCATATCCCTAACTGATATTGGTGCGATCGGTGAACGCATTCAGTCCTTGGGTATTCCCGTCACAGGCTTGGGTATGAGTCGCACAATTCCCAATCCCTTGGCTTTACTCAAGCTAGTCAAGTTATTAAAACACAGTCAACCTGATATAGTTCATACCTGGATGTATCATGCTGACTTACTGGGGGGATTGGCCGCTCCTATGGCTGGAGTGTCAAAGGTAATTTGGAATATTCGCCATAGTGACCTATCCAAAGAAAAGAATAAAGCCACTACTCGCTTGGTTGCAGGATTATGTGCGCGACTATCCCCAATTATTCCCCATCGCATTCAGTGCTGTTCTGCTATAGCGAAGGATATTCATACATCACTTGGTTATGCTCCAGATAAATTCATAGTCACACCCAACGGCTTTGATCTAGAAAGATTTCACCCCAACCCAAACTTTCGTGAATCTGTACGACAAGAGTTAGGAATTGCAGCCGATACACCTTTGGTGGGTGTGATTGCTCGCTTTGACCCCCAGAAGAATCATACAGGCTTTTTTGCAGCTGCTGGCTATCTACATCAAAAAAGACCAGATGCCCATTTCTTGCTGGCGGGAAGTGGTATTGATACTGATAATTCTGTACTGATGCAAGCCATGGACAAGGCTCAAGTCAGCCATGTCACCCATTTGTTAGGTCTGCGTCAAGACATTCCCCGGCTCATGGCTTCCCTAGATGTTTTAGTTTCCCCTTCTTCCTATGGCGAAGGCTTTCCCAATGTTTTAGGTGAAGCCATGGGGTGTGGTGTTCCTTGTGTGGTCACCGATGTGGGGGACTCAGCCTATATTGTTGGGGACACAGGTAAAGTTGTTGCTCCTGATGACATGATCGGTTTAGCTGAGGCTCTCGACTCCTTACTCAGTCTCCCAAGTTCCCCGCGTCTCACCCTGGGGGAACAAGCTCGCCATCGGATTCAGGAAAACTTTGAAATTAATCATGTGGTAAGCCTTTATGAGTCACTGTATCAAGAACTTTACACAGTAAAATTTAATAGCCAACATAAATACTAACCCCTGATATTGTTCCCTTCGACTTCGCTCAGGGAACATACAGCAGTGAGATGATTCCACAACCCAAACCCGGTGGTCGCCAGCGTGAAGTCGATATGTGGTCTGTATTGATTTCGGTGGTTGAGCGAAGTCGAAACCACGATCCCCCGAATCATCTCTAAAATCTCTTGGGGTTATCTTCACCTCACTTCCTCCCCCTGATATTGTTCCCTTCGACTTCGCTCAGGGAACATTAGGAATCAATTTTAAAGTGCTAAAATATGGCTATGAAAAGAGCTAAGTTATAAATCATCCTCAGCTATGGAAGAACTCCTAGAATTAAAAGGTTTGTTGCTTCAAGGTGATATTTCCGGAGCATTAGCCATGGTGGAAGACTTAGAAGAAATGAGTCGGGATGACAAAATTAATAATATTCGTAGTTACACAGTTATACTGCTACTGCACTTAATTAAGCAACAGGCGGAAAAGCGTACCACGCGCTCCTGGGATGTTTCTATTCGCAATAGTGTCAGAGAAATTAGGGAGAAAAATAAGCGGCGCAAAGCAGGGGGATATTATTTAAACCCAGAAGATTTACTTCAAATCCTAGAGGTTGCTTACCCCATGGCTATTGATCAAGCCTCTCTGCAAGTAGAAGGGGGACGTTACGAAACCGAAGAGTTAGAAAACTTGGTGAATCAACAGGAAATTATCAATCAAGCTCTGGCTTTGATTGACCCCACAGCCAACAGCAACACCTGAATAGTTTTCACCAACTACGCTATAATACCCAAGTATAAACTAATTGAGAGATATACAGTAGATAAGCTAGATGACCCTAACCTATGGAAGAACTCTTAGAATTAAAAGGTTTGTTGCTTCAAGGTGATATTTCTGGGGCATTAGCCATTGTTGAAGACTTAGAAGAAATGAGCAGAGACGACAAAATCAATAATATTTGTAGTCATGGGAAAATTCTGCTCCTGCATCTAATTAAACAACAGGCTGAAAATAGGACTACACGTTCTTGGCATGTTTCTATTCGTAACTCGGCTATGGAGATTCAAAGGAAAAATAAACGGCGCAAAGCAGGAGGGTATTATCTGCAACCTCCAGAACTGCGCCTCTGTCTGGAAGATAGCTATGAACAAGCCCTCAATGCTGCATCCTTGGAAGTAGCAGAGGGGATTTACGATATAGAAACATTAGAGAAAATGGTCGATCGCCAGGAGATTATTGATCTGGGATTAGCTCTGATTTTAGCTGAAAAGTAATGGTGATTGTGAAACGGTTGCAATGTAAACTAAGTGCCATGATGTAAATACAAATATACTGCGTGTCAAAATTTATTAATACAATGGAAGGCGATCGCACAAGTACTTTACTAAGAAATTTCAGAGGGCGATCGCTTGTCTTCCAACAACTCTTATTTTGATACACTAATCATAACTTACTAAACATCCTCTTAAAATAGGAATAGCTGAAGCCAACCGCAGGATAAGGAAGCTGGTAGAATGGAAACCAAATTACCACAGGTGTCTCCCACCTTATATGACACTGATTACCATCTCTGGGTACTGGAAACTGTGAAACAACTGGAGAATCATGACTTTAACTCCGTTGACTGGAATAACTTAATTGATGAGGTTTGGGATTTGAGTAGACGGGAGAAAAGACGCATGGAAAGTTTACTCACCCTGTTAATAGAGCACCTGTTAAAAAGCACTTACTGGGAGTCGGAAAAACCGAGAAATTTAGCGCATTGGCAAGCCGAGATCACTAACTTTCGTAAACAGATCAAAAGAGAATTAAAAGCGAGTCCCAGCCTCAATACATATCTAAAAGAGATATTTATAGAATGTTATCAAGACGCAAGGGAAATTGCTTCCAGGCGATCGCAATTACCCCTAAGTACTTTCCCAGTCGAACCTATTACTAACCTGGAGGCAATTCTAAATGAGAATTGGTTTCCTTAGAGGATGTTTTTAAATTCACAATTAGTGAACCAGATATTCTTTCACCCATCCCTAACCCTTGCTAAGGAGAGGGAACTGGATTTTCAGGTTTCCCCCCTTGGAAATCGGGGACTAAGGGGGGTAGAAATGTAATGTAATGACAATTACAGATGAAAACTTACCAAACAACATCTTAACTAAGAGTGTTAGGCATCACGACAAAACACCCTAATGTCTAGAATAGGATAAATTTATTTCCTTAATCTGTAATATTGACTGGGAAGTTAAAAAAAATGAAAATCTTAGTTACAGGTGCTGCAGGCTTTATTGGCTTCCACCTGAGCCAGCGATTATTGAACCGCGGTGAGGAAGTTGTAGGACTCGATAACCTAAATAACTACTATGACGTTTCCCTCAAACAAGCTCGCCTGGCTCAACTGCAATCAGAGCAGCTATTCACCTTTACTCAACTGGACTTAGCGGATCAAGAGGGAATCAACAACCTATTTACAACACATCAATTTGATGTAGTTGTCAACCTCGCAGCCCAAGCTGGGGTGAGGTATTCTCTCCAAAATCCCCACGCCTATATTAACAGTAATATTCTGGGATTCACCAACATCTTAGAAGGTTGTCGTCACTCGCAAGTCAAACATTTAGTATTTGCCTCCTCCAGTTCTGTCTATGGAGCCAACACTAAAACCCCCTTTTCCATCCATGATAATGTAGACCATCCCATTAGTTTATATGCTGGTAGTAAAAAAGCTAACGAGCTAATGGCACATACTTACAGCCACCTCTACGGCTTACCCACCACGGGACTACGCTTTTTTACCGTTTATGGTCCTTGGGGAAGACCGGACATGGCCTACTTTTTATTTACCAAAGCCATTTTATCAGGTCAACCCATTGATGTATTCAATTATGGTAAAATGAAACGTGATTTTACTTACATTGATGATATTATCGAAGGGGTGGTAAGAGTTATCGATACTATTCCCCAAGGTAATCCTCATTGGTCGGGGGATAAACCTGACCCTGGTACTAGTAAAGCACCCTATAAAATTTATAACATTGGGAATAATAATCCAGTGGAGTTGTTACATTTCATTGAGGTGATAGAAGACTGCTTGGGGATGAAGGCGCAAAAGAATATGTTGCCTTTGCAACCCGGAGATGTGACCATGACCTATGCTGATGTTGATGATTTAATTGCAGATGTGGGCTTTAAACCTGCTACTCCCATTGAGGTGGGTATCAGGCGTTTTATAGATTGGTATAGGAATTATTACCAGGTGTAAATTAAATTTAAGTGTGAAAACACAATCTTAGTTAATAGGTCAAGGTCAAATATCCCCGACTTCTATCAGCACTTGTGAGCAGATAACAAGATTGTGTTCAGAAGTCGGGGATATAACTTCAAACTTGAATCATAAGAAACATCCAATAATGCTTTATTTGATGGAATTTTAAGATTATGGCAAAACCCTGCTCGTGCATTACAGATTGGGATTGCAAGTCAAAAACGAGGTCGTGAAGTATATGAAAACGCCAATAATTCTCTATGCAGTTTCTACCCTACGTCGTTCTGGTCCGACACAACAACTGCTATATATAATAAAGCATATTAATCTAAGGAAATTCCAGCCTTATCTTCTAACTCTTTCTCAAGAGCCAGAAGATTCCATGAATAGGGCTTTCCAGGAATTAGATATTCCTGGGAAAAGTCTTGGCTTGTCTAGATTAATGACTTTTGTACGGGGGAAAAAATGCTTTCTGAAAGCCATTCAAGACATAAATCCAGCAATACTACATACCCAAGGTATTCGTGCAGATGCAATAGCATTACACTTGAGAGATAAATTACCAATAGTCACTACAGCACGTAATAATCCCTATGCTGATTACCCAAGGAAATTTGGCAACCTTCGGGGTAACCTGATGGCCCGAAGTCATGTTAGTACGCTACGTCGCTTACCGAATGTAGTTGGGTGTGGAAGCAGTATTTCGGAGGAACTAAAAAAATATAATATATTCAGCCATTTTATTGCCAATGGAGTAGATACAGATAGGTTTGCTCCTGTTACTTCCAGCCAAGAACGCAGTTATTTACGGGAGACTTTGGGATTGTCTTTATTATCGACTGTATTTGTTGTAGTTGGTTCTCTCATACCCCGTAAAGATCCTCTCTTAATTATTGATGCTTTTTCCAGAGCAAAACTAGAAAACGCAGTTCTGGTTATTTTAGGTGGGGGTTATCTGGAACAAGCTTGTAAAGAAGCATTAGAAAAATTACCATCGTCATTGAATATTCGTCTTCTTGGTCAAATTTCTGATGTTCGCCCTTGGCTTTGTTGTGCAGATGCTCTAATTTCTGCGTCGTGGGCTGAGGGTCTACCAAACTCAGTTCTTGAGGCTATGTCTTGTGGATTGCATGTTATCCTCTCGGATATTCCCCCTCATCGTGAAATCATAGAAAAGACATCTTCCAAAGTGGGCAATTTATTTCCTCCAGGTAATGCTGAAATGTTAGCAATGGCTTTGAAATCTTGGTCAATTTCCTGCGATAACTCGTTCTCGCCTCGTCAACTAATACTTCAGCACTTCAGTGTTCAAGTGATGGCAAATGCCTATCAGTCTCTCTACGAGAAAATGTTAGAAGCTGAAAAAAAGGAGCATTAAGTGAACAATCGCTATAGCAAAACTGAACGTTATCTTGGTAAATTCTTAGATGCCTCTCCTAAAATCCGCTCATTTCTCAAATATTCATACCTAAAACTTAACTATTTCCTTTACAAGGAAGCCCGATTTGAATTTGCTCTTCATCCTGATGTTTTGTTGCAAGATGTATCTCAAGTTGAACTCAAGAATAAATCCTCTAATCCTCTAGGGCATGAGTTTTTTGGGTACTACGATAAGTCACCTTGGTCTAAGGATATGAAAGATATGCTCGTCCATCAATGGGATGGGGGAGCAGGTATTTCAGTAGTATTGTACTCCCTGTGTATTGAGTCTCAAGTGGTTGGCCATACTGAAGCTTGGAACTTTCAACAGGGTGCAATGGCTCAATGGTGCCCGCAAAATAGCCCAGGGAAGATTGTTTTCAATGCAATTAGCCATCAAAATCTTGTTTCTGTGTGGGTTGATTCCCGAGGAAACAGCCAAGAAATTCCTTGGCCTGTACAAGTAGTTCATCCCCAAGGTCATAAAGCATTGACATTAAATTACAGACGACTGGATAGATTACGCCCTGACTATGGTTATAAAATCCCAGTACAAAACTTTTCTCCCAATCAACCTCTTGATAAAGATGGTATCTGGGAAATTGACCTGGAAAAAGGACACGCAGAACTGATCATATCTTTAAGTCAACTTACCAATCATCAACCACGTCCGGAGATGGCTGATGCTGAACATAAAGTAAATCATATTCTTTATTCACCCCTAGGCAATCGTTTTGTATTTATGCATCGTTGGTTAGGTAAAGCAGGTAAGTTCTCACGCCTTTACGTTACTAACTCGCATCAGTTTTCTCCACAACTTTTATTAGATCATCGGATGGTGTCCCATTATTCCTGGGAAGACGAAGACCATTTATTGGTTTGGGCAAGACACCCTTGGGAGGGAGATAGATACTATCGAATTAATGTAATTACGGGCAATCTAGAAGTTATTGGCAAAGATATTTTAGATGTTTTGGGTGATGGGCATCCTTCATTTTCACCAGACCGCCGCTGGATTATCACAGACAGTTATCCAGATCGCCGCAGACAAAGACATCTACTACTTTTTGATCGGCATAATAATTGTGTCTTCTGCGTTGGTCGTTTTTTTGCTCCCTGGCGCTTTGATGGGGAAAAAAGAACCGACCTACATCCCCGTTGGAGCCACGATGGTCAAAATATTTCTATTGATTCATCTCATACAGGGATTAGGCGTAGTTACATCTTGGATATTAGCAACCTGATTAACCAGGAGTTTCTGTAGAGATTTATCAAACCCATTATCATATGCATAATAACTCCTTGAATGCCACCGTTTTAATGGCAGTTTATAATGATGAAATTTTTCTGGAGCAATCTCTAGAAAGCATTCTTCAGCAGCTTACAGAGGACATGGAACTACTGATCATAGATGATCATTCCTCAGACCGCTCATGGAAAATTCTCCAAGAGATGGAACGCCAAGACTCCCGAGTACGTCTGATTAGAAATGCTCAAAATCAAGGACTTGGTTACTGTCTGTCCATCGGCACAGAAAAAGCCAGAGGCAAATATGTTATTCGGATAGATTCTGATGATGTTTGTCTACCAGATAGATTTGCCAAGCAAATCCGCTTTCTGGATCAAAACCCTGATGTTGATATTGTCGGGGGGGCTGCGATTGAAATTAATGAGCATGGTGAAACAGGGCTAATCCGAAAAATGCCATATAGTCATGAGCAAATCAAGTCTGCAATTTGGGCGTGCCCCCTGATTCATCCCACAATTGCCTTTCGGCGGCAAGAAATCTTGCGTTCTGGAAACTATGATCCTGAAATTCGGCGTCGCCAAGATTATGATTTGTGGTTTCGTTGTCTCAAAGCAGGTTTACGCTTTGCAAATCTCCCAGATGCCTTAATATACTATCGCTTTACTGCCAAAAGTCAGCAGAAACACCGCCTGAGTCAAGCAATAGATCAAGCGAAAATTGGTTGGCGCGGTTGCCGAATGTTAAAATTGCCTTGGTGGCAATACTTAGCCGTTATGGTGCCAATCTTAAGAGCAATTTTCCCCCCCAGCCTCAGCCATCTAATTTATCGTTGGCTAGCCCCGTTTGACCCCAGGAAAAAATATTCATGAATTCATCACCCTATCCCCAAAAACCCCTATTACTTACAGGGGCAACAGGCTTTATTGGTAGATACCTTTATCAAGAAGCTAAAGCTGCTGGTTGGCCAATTTGTGCCGCATTGCGCCAAAACCATGCCCTAGATATTCAAAAGCAGATTGTTGTGGGCAATCTTACGCCCCAGACAAATTGGTCACAAGCCATCAAGGGTATCGATTACGTTATTCACCTAGCAGCAAGGGTTCATGTCATGAAAGACAAAGCCTCAAATCCGCTCAAAGAATTTCGTGAGATTAATGTATATGGTACTCTCAACCTAGCTCGACAAGCCGCCCAACATGGTGTTAAACGCTTTATTTACCTAAGTTCCATCAAAGTTAACGGTGAAAAAACCACTCCTGGTCGTCCCTTCACCGCAGACGACACCTCCGCCCCCCAAGACCCCTACGGTATTTCCAAAGCTGAAGCCGAAATCCAACTCAGGCAACTGGCCGCAGAAACTGGACTAGAAGTAGTCATCATCCGTCCCCCCCTAGTATATGGTCCGGGTGTCAAAGCTAACTTCCTCTCTATGATGAGATGGTTAGACAAAGGCTTTCCTTTACCTTTAGGTGCTATCCATAACCGTCGTAGTTTAGTAGCACTGCCCAACCTAGTGGACTTAATCATTACCTGTCTCACCCATCCCGCCGCAGCCAACCAAACATTCTTAGTCAGTGATAACGAAGACCTCTCTACCACTGACTTACTCAGACGGATGTCTAATGCACTAGGAAAACCCGCCTGGTTACTCCCCATCCCTGTCCAGTGGCTGGAATTTACAGCATCCCTCCTAGGTAAAAAAGCTGTAGCCCAACGCCTCTGTAGCTCGCTCCAGCTAGACATCCACAAAACCCAAACTCTTCTCAACTGGACACCACCCATCAGCGTTGATGAGGCACTGCAATACACAGCCCGTCACTTTCGTCAAGTCTAAATATCCCTGACTTCTATCAATACTTGTGATCAGATGAGAAAATTATCAGCATAAGTCGGGGATCTGACTAGTTGCAATTACAGATTATAGTAGCAAATATTAATCATTAATTTTATACAAAGAGTTATAAATTACACCCCATGCATCTACTTGCTTTAACTTAGACATCTAAAATCTCATACCAATTTGATACCAAGTGATTTACCTCATATTCATTCCCCTGAGCTTCCTGCTTAGTTGTCTGTTGGTCTATCTGATCAAAAATCAACTTAGCGCCCATCTCATAGATATTCCCAATGAGCGCAGTTCCCACACTCAACCTACCCCCAGAGGGGGAGGACTGGGTTTTGTAGCCTCCTTTTTCATTACCAGTTGGTGCTTTTACTGGCTATTTACCCCCAATACCGTCAGTACAGCCCACATCAATGTCAGCCACATCTGGTTAGTGCTTCTACCTCTGACAGTGGTTGGCTTGCTGGATGACCGTTGGCAAATCCCAGCTAGACTGAGATACTTAGTGCAGATAGTTGCAGCCAGTATTGCCATATCTTTCTTTGGGATCTTTCCCCAACCCTGGTTAACTAACCTCGGTGCGGTTGGTATTACAGTCGCTATCCTCCTCACCATCCTGGGTATGACCGCCCTGATTAACTTCTACAACTTCATGGATGGTTTAGATGGTCTAGTAGGGGGGATAACCATGATTCAACTGAGTTTGATAGCAGTGATGGGAAATCAACCTCTGTGGGTGCTGCTAATCGCTGCTCTAGCGGGATTTCTGTACTGGAACTGGTCACCCGCCAAGATATTTATGGGAGATGTAGGGAGTACTGTCTTAGGGGCTACAGTAGCCATAGCCCTATTGAATTATTCCCATGATGGCTCTGCTGTGCCAGCATGGTCGGCCTTAACCATCACCCTACCCATCGCTGGAGACGCTATTTATACCTTAATTTGCCGGTTAAGGCGCCGGGAAAACATTTTTAAAGCCCATCGCACTCACCTATATCAACGTTTACACCAAGCCGGATGGAATCACTCCCAGGTAGCCATTAGCTATATGATATTTACCAGTGCCATAGGCTTGAACATTTATCTGTTAGGTAGCGTTGGAGCCTGGATAAACTTACTCATAACAATAGCCGCGATCGCCTTTCTGGAAACGTATTTAAAGCAACTTACCACGTATTCCCGTGAGAAAGTTTTGACAAAAGACGGAAAAGATGATATATGATGCAAGTAAATAACTCCGTGACCAACTAAGCTTCTGTACCTGTGCGCCTTTAACACTACCCTGGGTGCGATCGCTGCTCTCAAAGAAGATGAAAACAGACAAGCTATTTTACCGTATATTCCTAACTCAACCAGGTATCCTTGCCGAACTTATACCGGGAATCCCGCCAGACTGTGAGTTTGAATACTGCGCCCCAGTGATTAAAGAACAGGAATTTCGCCACGATGGGGTATTAACTCCCATTGGGGATGACCTCAACCTACCCATAGTATTTCTGGAAGCCCAAATGCAACCGGATAAGGGTTTTTATGGGCGCTACTTTGCAGAAGTCTAGTTGTACCTGAAACAATACAACATCAGCGGACCATGGCGGGGACTAATCATCCTCAAATCCCGTAGTCATGAACTGGGGTCAGAAATACCTTATGGAGATTTAGAGAAAAAAGTACAGAGACTTTACCTGGAAGACTTGCTATCAGAAACAGACCTAAGTCCTAACCTAGGAATATTACAGTTAATTGTTCTCCCTCAAAACCGGGTGGGTGAAGCAGCCCAAAAACTACTGCAAAATGTAGAGAACAAAACCCAATTCACACAAAGACTAGACTTGATAGAGGCTATACTAGTAAGCAAATTCCCCCAAATCAGTCCAGAGGAAATATTAAAGATGTTAGACCTGAAAACAGCAGATATTACCCAGACAAGATTCTATCGGGATGTGTTTCAACTAGGAGCTAAGGAGGGTAAAGCCGAAGGTAGACAAGAAGGTGAAGCCCAGTTAATTATCCGTCAGGTTAATCGTCGCTGTGGGGTATTGTCACCCAACCAAGAAGCTCAAATCCGTTCCCTAGACCTGAATCAACTGGAGTCCCTGGGGGAAGCCCTCCTAGATTTTACTACCATTGCTGACCTAGAAGCTTGGTTAAATGGTACACATCAGGAAAAATAGGAATATTAGTGTTAAATACACTGGTGATGGTGCGATCGCCTATTTATACTAGTTAGGGTGCGATCGCGGCTCTCAAAAAAGATGAAAACAGATAAGCTATTTTACCGTATATTCCTAACTCAACCAGGTATCCTTGCCGAACTGATACCGGGAATCCCTCCAGACTGTGAGTTTGAATACTCCGCCCCAGTAATCAAAGAACAAGAATTTCGCCACGATGGGGTATTAACTCCCATAGGGGACGACCCCAACCTACCCATAGTATTTCTGGAAGCTCAAATGCAACCAGATAAAGGTTTTTATGGGCGCTACTTTGCAGAAGTTTGCTTATACCTCAAACAATATAACATCAGCAGACCATGCCGAGGACTAATCATCCTCAAATCCCGTGGTCATCAACTGGGGTCAGAAATACCTTATCGATCAATCTTA
>NZ_JAQMTM010000074.1:0-9438 GCF_028331085.1 Anabaena sp. CS-542/02 | reverse complement strand
TCTGTATTTTTAGTAAGAAAAATAGCCCCTTAAAAGACCATTGTCCGTATAAAATCTTCCTTGTCCACTTTCCTTCCTTGTCTTCCTAGTCTTGCCTTCACAGATCATATTAAAAACCTACCCTTGCAAGGAGAGGGTGGTATCAAGCAATAGTTGATACACTAATCATGACTTGACAAACATCCTCTCAGAGTGTAATTTATCCCCGCCAAACACACTCTGAGAAGACAAAAAATATAGTTAAATGTTATACAAAAATCTCTTAGGGATGGTCTTGGTAATAAATACTCACCAAAATTAACATAGTTATATAAGAAATTTGTATATTGAATTCGCGAGTATACGGAACTTATATCATAGATTTTGATCAAGACAGAGGCGGCATGAAGAGGGGCACAAAGAAGCTCAAACCCTTTATGTTTATTGATTTGAGACATTTATGTGGGATAAGTAATTTCGAGGATTAGAAAAGTAGTTAGAAGTGTGTACGGTTGATTTTTAGGGACAAATTAACGTAAAGTCTCTTATTGATAAGGCGGATCGAGTAGAAAAACCTTGAATATATGTACAACATAGGGACTAGCTTTTCCAAAAGTCCGAGCCTCTATATTGCTCACGTCCACAATCGGCAGGGTGAATATATAATAAATATTCTTCACTAACTCCTAGCAAGGGTTGCACAAGCAGTAAAGACAACGGTCAAAAGCAAAAGTTCTATGGTGTGTAGAAATGAACTGCACAAGTGAGCACAGCAACTTTAAAGTTTTGGGTTTCATGTGTGAACTTGTCTAAATCAGAGAAGCAAGTTAATCTTGCGTAAGTATCTCTGGTGAGGTTGATCTTGATCTATCATTTCGATGTGATCTAAATCATTGACTAGTATCCGACTGAAAAATCGAGATCAGTTAAGCACTAGTGATCATAGGAGGTCGTCTTTGAAACGAGCATTAAAAAAAAGAGAAGAGGCTGTGCTGAAAAATACCCCCAGCAGTGATGATACCCCAGTGGAAAACATAGAAAACCTAAATACTTTAGTTCATCCCAAGGTTAACCGCCGGGTAGGTAAACAAGCGGCCATGATTGGTTTGGCCATCTCAATGGGAGCAACCAGCCTTTTGGTGACTCGACAAAGCGATGAAGCCCACGCAGCAGCTTCCGTGGGTAGCCAAAAAGTAACTTCAACAATTCCTGCTGCGTCTGACACCACAGTCAAATTTGCTTCCATAAAGCCGGAGACCCAAACAGTCTTCTCAGCAAGGATCCCAAAAAATTCTATCATCCTCGAACCAACAGCGATTTCACAGTTACCCGGACTGGAAGCTAGATTGCAAGTTACCGAGAGCGAAATGTCTGATCTGGTTCCTGTTTCTACATCCTGGAAGTCACAATCCCCAGCAGCAGCACAGGGATTATCAACTGAGACAGCGAACCTCACAGGCGAACCACAACTACAGGTACTGGAAAACACAGATACCAGTGATGAAAATAATACTCAACTCAAGGCGCAGCAAGAATTTGCCCTAAATCGCTTACAAGAAAAATCGAACCGTTTAAGAAAGAGTCTGGCGGAGTTGCGGTCTGAGGAGACAAAAAACTTATCAAAAACTGACAGAGGTTCCACACAGCCGAAGGGGATAGCAAACTTAGAAGAGTTACCCACTATCAATAATGACAATAACAAAGATTTATTATCCGAGTTTACACAAAGACCAGAAACAAATAAGTCGAACTCGCAAGCGTTAACAAAGCCCCGGCAAATTCCAGCCTTGTCGGGCCATAGAAATTACGAAGTTAAACCTGGAGATACATTAGCTGCGATCGCCAGTAGGTACAATATTTCCATTTCAGAACTAGTCCATGCAAATAATCTGAGCAATCCAGACCAGCTCAAAATTAGCCAAAGGCTGACTGTTCCTGCGTCTGAGATTAAGAGCTTTAGAGCCATTCATGTGCCAACTGTACTTAACTCCAATAGCACCTATTCTAGTACTGCGCGCCAGCCAGCCAACTCCCCTGTCACCACTCCTAGTATCTACCCTAGTCTACCTGTTGCTTCATCACAGTTACCAGTATATACCAATAACGACAGTGTGAGTATACCCATACCGGTAATTACGAATCAGCAGCAAAAAGTATATACAGATACGGAATCTACTAGTATTAATGCCGAGGGATTAGGTGGCGATATACCTATACCAACCATCTTGCACCAAACGCAGCAGGCTCGAAAGTCCGCGGAGGAAGGGGCCAGCACAACAGATCATCAAGGTCTCCGTGGCTTACATGCGGACATCGAGAGATTAAGGGAAAGATACCGCAATCAAAAGTCTGGGAATGCCGATACCCTAGTGGCTACAGAACCGGAAAAAGCTCCCATACCTGTTTCTCAGGGTCAAACCAATAGCCTAGAAGCCGACATCGAGAGATTACGCCAGCAATACCGCAATCAAAAGACAGGGAACGCCAATACCCTAGTCGCTACAGAACCAGAAAAAGCTATACCTATTCCTGTTGTTATACGGAATCATACCACCCCTTCTAGCCCCACTACAGGAGGACAGAATAGTTCAATTCCCATTTCTGTTCCATCCTATGGTAGTCAATCGGCTAATTCCCAAAACCGCACTCGTAGTAACGAGGCAATTAATCCCGAGTTTTCTGGTAAGTTCACTTCATCTGACCAAAAATCAACAACATTTCCCAGTGGTACCGATATCTCTGACAGTCTAGGAAACCGTCGGGGAACCATAGTGACTCCACAATTACAGCCACAGTTACCACCTTTGGCCGCAGTAGACCAATACCTACCCCAACCTATTGACGCCACTACCCCTCCCCTTTCGACAACTTCAACAACCTACATGTGGCCGGCACGAGGTGTGCTTACCTCCGGGTATGGTAGACGCTGGGGAAGAATGCACAGGGGTATTGATATTGCTAACGCCACTGGTACCCCAATTTACGCGGCCGCCGACGGTGTGGTGGAAACATCTGGCTGGAACCGCGGTGGTTTCGGCATCCTTGTTGATATTCGCCACTCCGATGGTAGTTTGACTCGCTATGCTCACAATAACCGGACTTTGGTACGCGTAGGTCAACAAGTGACTAAAGGACAACAAATTGCTGAAATGGGTAGCACTGGTTTCAGCACCGGTCCACACACTCATTTTGAAATCCACCCATCCGGTAGGGGAGCAATCGATCCTGTTGCCTTTTTACCAAAGGAACGTTTGTAATTCCTAACCCTGGTTGAAATAAATAATTATGTGATTTGTTGAGGGAGCTAAACTCCCTTTTTTGCTTTCTATCCTCGTAAATTAGTATATGAGGGATTTTGTTGTGCTTTAAACCACTGCTTTTTCCTTGTATACACTGTCATTTTCCTAGTAGTCAACGACAGATTAATATTCCCTGTGAAACTATACAAAATAATACCGCTTATTCACAATATTTAACATTAGCTGAATCATGCAAATCAGTAGATTTGATGGGTAAGTAATCGCCCAAAAACCTAGTTAACACTAGGTCTCACATCACCAAAGCATTTCTAGAAGCTCACTATCAACTTGTGTATGAAAATCAAAATTTTCGAGAATTTAGTGAGATAATAAGAACGTGAGGAAAAGAACGGATTTAGTTGAAGGACGAGGGGGAAAACATATGAAAACCCAGCTATTCGCGGTTCTGGCCTTAGCAACTCCCCTAATTATAATTAGCAGAGTTAACGCTGGTAATTACCAGGATTTACAAAGGCTAAATTTAACAAGAGAATGTGTTGAGTGCGATTTATCAGGAGTTAACCTCAGAGGTGCTCATTTAATTGGTGCTGATTTACGAGGAGCAAATCTCTCCGGCGCTAACCTTGAAGGAGTCAATCTTGAAGGCGCAGATTTAACTAATGCTAATTTGAAGGGTGCAAATTTAAGTTCAGCTTTGCTAACCAACGTTAATTTCAAGGAAGCTAATCTCAACGGAGCAAACCTGACTCGCGCTCAGATTTATGACTCTAATGTCTATGGTGCATCCATGGATGACATGGTAATCACTGGTGCAGAAATTTATCATACTGGAATCGGTATTGGTGGAGATGCGGCAGATATGTTCCCCGACTGGGACTAGCACCTCTTTGAGGTTCCCCTGTCTAAAGATAGGAGGCTTTCTCAAGAGTCCATAAAAGAACTTTCTTAGGCGCACTGAAAGCGCCTTTACTAATTGCGCTTAATTGATACTCCGGAGTATCAACAGTATTCAGTTTGAATAACAAAAATATAGTCAATTCTAGTCAGATATTAATATCTGTGGTATCATCTATTATTTGATATGATTCTGAGATTCTGAGTAGTAATAACGTCAACTTGATTACCATAAAATATATTTTATGTCAAGTGTATTTAAAGACATAAAAATTTTTATTACATATTAAGATGAATTTTCAATGAGTTAATTCATGAAGGCAGCTTAAGATAGCTTGAATATCAGTTAAAATCAGCCTTTAAACTTGTATAAATGTGAGGTAGTCTGATTTTGGCATGATTTTATTGTCAGAACCCGGCTCTCAAGATAGGCAGCTTCGTGCCTTCACGTTGAAATAGCTCACCTGCCATGGTATGGGATAATCATAACCTGACGATTCTAACTGATTTACAAAATCTAGAACCCAGAAAGCCGATTTTAAGAGCTATTGCCGCTTTCTGACTTCTATCCCCATGCTGACTGTCTACCTTGTAGTTGATGCAGTAGAGCTGATGAGGCAATTATGGTTATGGGACACTCAAAGCTTTTGTTGATCCAAACCAATTGTACTGATGCCCTCGTGCATTGCCTAATCAACAGCCTTTTGGTTGTCATTGTCCGGATTAGATAAACTCAACTGTTCAATCTATAGGAGTGAAAATGCAAGAACCGGAATACCCAGAAACCAAATCTCAAGAGGCAGCAGTGCCAGATATTAATAACCAAACAGGAAGCATTACTAAACTCCAGCCTCCTATGCAATCTCAAGAGCAATGGCAAAAATACGGTGAACAAATCTCTGGTTTTTTAGCAACACTGCCCGAGTACTTGGGAAGCTTCTTTAATCAATATAAGCAGCCCTTGGTTAGTGTTGGTTTAATTGTCGCAGCAATTGTTTCGGTTAAGGTACTTTTGGCAATATTAGACTCTTTGAATGATATTCCTTTAGTAGCACCGACTTTTGAATTGATTGGTATTGGCTACTCGGCTTGGTTCGTTTATCGCTATTTGCTCAAAGCCTCGACCCGGAAAGAGCTAACTAGTGAAATCACCACTCTAAAATCGCAAGTTGTCGGCAAAAATAGCCCAGAAGGGTAATTAATCCTGGTAGCAATTCCCCCAGTCCATTGTCAAGGATCTGGGGGATGGTAACTAGTTGGCAAGATATCCCCTCGACATTACTGCTAGGGTTTCCCTAGGGTCTGAGCTTGCTTAACATTATCTAGGTATCTAGGTCTTGCTAGTGAGATCGGCAATATCTCGATTAAATGTCCAGTCTCCTGTTACAGCACTCGCAGTAAGCTGGGAATACTATCAATGGCCTCTAAATTCTCAATTTCTGCCAAGGCTTGCCGAAAATCGCCTTCTCGGACATCGTGGGTGACAACGACAATTTCTGCTAGTCCTCCCTGAAAGCCCGTTTGCACTACTGACTCTAAGCTAACGCTATAATTGCCAAAGCAAGTACCCAATTTTCCAATCACTCCAGGTTGGTCTTTGGTCAGGAAACGCGCATAAAATCGCGTCACTAGTTCTGTTATGGGGGCAATTTGACAGTAATCTTGGTGTCCACAGCTTAACAGTGGATTTGGCTTGGTTGTACTGGTTTTGAGGACAGCAACTAAATTCAAGATATCTGAGGTCACAGCACTAGCCGTGGCACCCGCACCAGCACCAGGACCAAAAAACATTACCTGCCCAATTGGTTCTCCTTCTACAAGAATCGCATTATAAACACCGTTAATACTGGCTAATGGATGTGTTTTGGGTACTAAGGTGGGATGAACTCTGACAGACAGAGGAGATGAGTCTGTGTATTGTTTAGCGATCGCTAATAATTTAATCACAAATCCCAATTTTTCGGCATAGGTAATATCTGTCTTGGTGACTTGCCTAATGCCTTCACAATAGACATCTTCGAGGTTGATGCGTCCACCAAAGCCTAATGATGCCAGAATGGCAATTTTATCTGCTGCGTCTAAACCGTCCACATCAGCGGTGGGGTCAGCTTCTGCGTAACCTAATCTTTGGGCATCGGCTAAGACATCGCTGAAGTTGCTACCTTCGGTTTGCATCCTGGTAAGGATGTAGTTAGTTGTACCATTAATTATGCCAGCAACAGTATTAATACGGTTAACACTTAAGGACTGCTTTAGAGGTTGAATCACTGGGATGCCGCCCCCTACAGCAGCTTCTAACATCACATATACCCCCCATTGGTTGGCAGTTGTAAAAATTTCTGCCCCAAAACGCGCAATGGCGGCTTTATTCGCAGTGACAACGTGTTTGCCATTCTTTAAAGCTGTGAGCATCAGCGATCGCGCTGGTTCTAGTCCACCGATTAACTCAACCACTATATCCACAGCCGGATCATTAACAATGGCTTCTAAATCTGTAGTTAACACATGGGATGGTAATTCTACCTCCCGGATTTTGTCGAGCGATCGCACTCCCACGCGATATATTTCTATTTCCTGCAATAAGGGGTTACGTCCCACCACATCTTGCAGTAATTGCACTGTACCTGTGCCGACAGTGCCCAATCCTAATATTCCTAGTTTCACTGCCACAAATTTTGCACCCTACTTTCTGATTGCTTCGTGTGAATCAAGCACCGAGAAATCTGTTCTCAGCTTTACCTTTTCTCTTACCTTTACGGGATCTGTCTCACCAAGTATAGAAGCAAAATTTTTACCAATGAAAGTCTTGAACTAATTTACAAATCATTTGTAGAAGTAGCAAGAAAGATGGATTTTCAAATACTTGAGTTTAACGGAGAATCAGACCACATACACGCAGTAATTGAGTTCCCACCTAAACTGTCAGTATCTCAAATTGTTAATGCTTTAAAAGGTGTGTCTAGCCGTAGATACGGTCAAGCTGGATTCCCTAAACCCTATGGGAAGCAAGCTCTATGGAGTCCTAGTTACTTTGTGTCTTCTGTTGGTGGTGCCCCACTTGAAGTCCTTAAGAAATATATCCAGAATCAAGAAAAGCCGTCGTAGAACGACGGGGTTTTAAACCCATTTTTTCGATAAAACAATTTTAGGGTGGGTGAATAACCCACCCTACTGACTGTCCTTTTATCCTTTGTTAGTCGCCTCAGTCTAATGAGTCATGACTATGGACTTAACTTAGTAAGTTTCCACGTGCCAACGATGAGCCTTTTTGAGTTCCTTTTGGTAATCCTTCCAAACTACTCCTTCCTTAGCCGCCGCAGCTGTCAGGGCTTCATCAATACCACCTTCCATACCACGTAAACCGCAGATGTAAGTGTGAGTTTTTTCTTCTTTAATCAATTGCCACAGTTCATCTGCGTGTTCTGCCACACGGTCTTGGATATACATCCTACCGCCTTCGGCATTTTTCTGTTCCCGGCTAATGGCATAAGTCAGGCGGAAGTTATCAGGATATTTCTCCTGCATTTCCTCGAGTTCTTCTTTATATAAGATGTTCGGACTGGTGGGCACACCAAATATCAGCCAAGAGAATCCTTGGAACTGGTATTCTGGGTTAGCGGCTTTTTCTGCATCCTTAAACATCCGCCATAGGTAAGCCCGCATAGGAGCAATACCTGTTCCCGTTGCCATCATAATTACTTTAGCGTCAGGATCATCAGGTAACAACATTTCCTTACCCACCGGTCCAGTGATTTTCACTTCTGCGCCCGGTTCCAAGAAACACAGGTGAGTAGAGCAAACACCATAGACTGTTTCCCCGGTTTCCGGGTGCTTGTACTCTAACTGACGGACACATAGCGACACTGTTTGATCATCCACATCATCACCATGACGGGTGGAAGCAATGGAATACAGTCTAAGTTTTTCAGGCTTGCCGTTCTTATCTACACCCGGGGGAATAATGCCAATGCTTTGCCCTTCTACGTATTTTAAATCACTGCCAGTCAGGTCAAACTTCAGGTGCTGAACAATACCAATACCGCCGTCTTTAACCAGCGGCTCATTAGATATACACTTACCAACAAATGGGGCATTAGGACGATAAGTGTTCACAGGAACGTCAGCACCTTTTTTGGCTTTTGCTTGAGTCATGGTGTTACCTTTCTTGTCCTTCTTCTTATGCTGTTCTTCAGCTGGTGGTTTAGCAAAGCCCTTGACTTCACTATTTGCATTCACAGGTGTGGCTTTACCATTTCCCTCACTGTTAGCAGATGTTTCAGAGGTAACTACAGACTCTTGGTTGTTTTCAGCACTTTTATGAGAGCCTTTACCATTCAGTTGTTCTAGAGCACTTACACATTGGATACTAACAATTTTGCCGCCTAGGCGAGTGATCCGTCGCATTTCTTGATTCATGCGGTTGTAAGGTACTCTGATGAACACACTGCCACTTTTGCGAATTGGGTAGTTTGTTTGATCAGTTTCTTCGTTTTGGCGCAGACCCACCACTTCGTAAACGAAGACGCGGCTACCTAATTCTTTATTGGCAGCACCCTCAACAGCACCTTGATTGTACATTCTTTCTCACACTCCGATTTTTACTTAACCGTTTCTCAAAAATTCTTTCCTTTTGCCAGTTTTAGTTTATCGGATTTTCGGTTACTAAAACTGACGCCTTGGGAAAGCGGCATCATCAGCTAATGCCTTACTAGGATCACTCACCAAAGACATACAGGGATAGCAAAAAACACACCTGTTCACCTTCTAAGGTATAGGAGAAATTTTGGGCATAATGTTAATATTGAGTCAATTTAATCTTTTTTTTCGTGAAATACTACCCCTGTGAGGGAGATAGCTTTTCACCACCCAAGGGCTAAGATACAATGACTTTTGACACTCTCACCGCTATAAAGGCAGTTTTAGCGGCAGATTTTTGCCACATCAGGGTTTGTCTAGTTTGCAGTTATCTCTGCCCTAAAACCCTCTCCAGATTTACCTGCACAAGCATTTGTTCAAGCCTATATCAAGGCATTAACGTTCACTGTGTGTCCGTTCCCGGCATTGCTCGGTACTAGGATTTTTTAACACGTCTCTGGTGATCCTTACTTGCATAATCCATTATATCACCGGCGGCTAATTCCAATTTTATTATTTAGAAAATTTGTATTAAACTAAGCCGGTCAGTCACCTGACCGACTCGTCTTCAAAACCGTACGTGAGATTTTCACCTCATACGGCTCCTCAGCAATATGGTTCTTGTCATGAATACCTACAAGACTTCCATCACTGGCTGTCTTTCTGTCGT